>JABFRZ010000409.1 GCA_013140785.1 Planctomycetota bacterium
GGAGCCGCGCGCGCTCCGTGAGCGTGAGCGCCGCGTGCCCGAAAGCCCGCCCGAGGTCGCGCGCGAGCAGCGCCACCTCGCGCGCGCCGAGGGCTTGGCCATCGAGCGCGGCGCGCAGCTCGGACGCGAGCGGCTCGGCGAAGGGCAGCGTCTCGAACGCGAGTGGCGCGGGCGAGCCTTCCAGCCCGAAACGCAGCAGCGCCACGTCGATGCCGTCGGCCGAGGTGCCCGAGAGCACGCCCGCCACGACCGCTTCGCCGTGCGCGAGGCGCTGCCAGACCCGCGACAGGGGATGCTCCGGCTCCGACACCGCGCGCTATGGTAGGAACTGCGAGTGAGAGAAAGGACCAGAGGATCCAGTAGCGTGAGCGAGTCCGAGCGCGGAAAGACGGCGACGACAGTGCTGGTCGTGGACGACGATCCGGACATCTGCGTGGCGCTGGAGATGCTCCTGCGCTACGAGGGCTTCGAGGTCTGGACGGCCCAGAACGGGAAGCAGGCCCTGGCGCGGCTGGAGAAGGAGCAGGCCGCGGGGCGGCGCGCCGAGCTGGTCATCACGGACGTGAAGATGCCCGAGATGGACGGCCTGGCGCTGCTCGAGAAGGTACGCGAGCAACCCGACCCGCCGCCGGTGGTGATGATCTCGGGCCACGGCGACGTGGCCACGGCGGTGGACGCGGTGCGGCGCGGCGCGCTCGACTTCCTGGAGAAGCCGCTCGACCAGAACCGCGTGCTGGTGGCCCTGCAAAACGCGCTGCGCCAGACGAAGCTCACCAAGGAGAACCGCGGCCTGCGGCGCGCGCTCTCGGAGCGCTGGGAGCTGGTGGGCGCGAGCGAACCGATGCGGCGGCTGCGGGCCGAGATCGCGCGCATCGCGGCCTCGGACGCGCCGGTCCTGATCCGCGGCGAGAACGGCACCGGCAAGGAGGTCGTGGCCCGCAACCTGCACTTCGCCTCGGCCGTGAGCGCGGGCCCGTTCGTGCCCGTGAACTGCGCGGCGATCCCTTCCGAGCTGATCGAATCCGAGCTGTTCGGACACGAGAAGGGCAGCTTCACGGGGGCCTACGAGCGACGCATCGGGCACTTCGAGGCGGCCCACGGTGGGACGCTGTTCCTGGACGAGATCGGCGACATGCCGCTGGCGGCCCAGTCCAAGGTGCTGCGCGCACTGGAGACGCGCGAGATCACGCGCGTGGGCGGCTCGAAACCGCTCACGGTCGAGATCCGCGTGGTGGCCGCGACCAACGCCGACCTAGCCCAAGCGGTCACCGAGAAGACCTTCCGCATGGACCTCTTTTACCGCCTCAACGTGGTGCCGCTGCGCATCCCGCCGCTGCGCGAGCGGGCCGAGGATGTGCCGCTCCTCACGCGCCACTTCCTGGCGCAGATCGCCGCGCGCACCGGACGGCGCCCGCGCGCGCTCGAACCCGACGCACTCGCGTTCCTGTGCGCGCTCCCTTACCCCGGCAACGTACGCCAGCTCCGCAATCTGTTGGAAGCCGCGAGCGTTCTAGCCGAGGACGCGATCACGCGCGCCGACCTCGAAAAGATCCTCGAGAACGGCCCGGGCCTGACCGTGACGGCAGCCAGCCCAGCCGGGCCGTTCGACGATCCCTTCAGGGCCGAGACCTTCGAGGACTTCAAGGAACGCAGCGAGGCGCTGTTCATCCGCCGCAAGCTGGCCGAAAACGAGGGCAACGTGAAGCGCACCGCCGAACGCCTCGGCATGCAGCGCAGTCACCTGTACAAGAAGCTCGACCGCTTCGGCTTGAAGTAACGCCCTGATCCGGTTCCCGCGGCTGACTGGGCGAGGGCGGGGCCAGCGCGAGGCGCTAGCGGCTAGAGGACCTTCTTCTTCTTGGGCGTGGACTCCGACTTGGCCGGCGTCGTCGCGGGCTTTTTCTCGGTCTTCTTCGCCACGGACTTGGCCACGCCCGCGACCGGCAACTTGCCGCCCTCGGGGATCTTGAGCTTCATGCCGACTTGCAGCGATTCGGGCGTGCGCAGCTTGTCACCGTTGGCCTCGAGCAGTTCCTTCCAGCGCGTGGCTGTCCCGAACACGGCCAGCGAGATGTCCGACAGCGTATCCCCCGGCTTGACCTCGTATTCGAGCGCCTTGGCCATGGCGGCCTTGATCGAACTCACGGGCGCGCCCTCGAACGCTCCGGTCGAACTGGGCGCAACCGCGGCCGGCCTCGCGCGAGCACTCGGGTTGAGCTCGTCGAAGTCGGCACCCACCTGCGGCTCGACCTCGGCGGCGAAGAAATCGTAGATCGGGACGAAGACATCGCTGCCCGGAGTGAGCACGGTCAGGTCGTCGTTGGCGCGCTGCAGGTTCCGCGTGTAGCGCCCGTCCTGATAGAAGCGCTGCGCGAGGCTCGACCAGGTATCGCCCTCGACCACCGTGTACACCATCAAGTCGTCGAGGAACGAGGGGCGCAGCGCGGTCGTGTCCAAAAGGATGCGGCGAGTCGGATCGCTGGCGGGCTCGAGCGAGAGTGCACTCGGAGCGAAATCCCCGGCGGGCTGGAGCCCGGCGGAAGTCGGAGGGAACTCGGCCTCGACGCCGCCGTCCCCCGCATTCAGCAGCAGGCTCGGCGCGGCCTCGGTGGACGTGATCTTGCCCGCCTGCGGCTCGAGCCCGGTTGCGGGCAGCTCGCCCGCGGCCCGCTCTTCGAGCGGCTGTTCTCCAAGAAGACGGTGCGCACCGGTCAGCGGGTCCGAGGCCTCGACCACGTCGCTTCCGCGGCTGAACGAGATGGCCAAAACGACCGCGGCCACGAGGAGCACGCCCAGCACGATCAGCTTTTCGAAGTTACCCATCGGACGAAAGGAGAGCGGTGAAACGACCTAAGGTCGCTTTTGGATTGGACTTAGAACCGTGTTCGAGGGCTCCGCGCCGGGCGGGAGCCGACCTGTGTTCGCATGAGGCCAGAGCGCGCCCTCGTTTTCAAAGGGAAAGGCTCCAAATCCACGAAGGAGAGTATGGAGCTCATCCCCCCACACAGGATGCAGGGGGTGCTCGGCCAAGTCCGGCCCAGGGGAGTGCTCGATTTGTCGTCCGGTCCAGCGGCCGTTATCCTCCGCAGGTCCAGGGCGTGGCTCCACGAACTTCGGGGCCGCTTTTCGTGCGCTGGACGCACCGAGCCATGACCCAAGCCCAGCCCCACGTTGCCCCGATCAGGGCCCTCGTGACTGCCATCCTCGGTGCCTTGGTGGCTTCCCTGAGCGGTGCCATCCTGTGCGCGTGCGCGAGTTCCGGCGCGGCGCGCTCGAGTTCGGCCCTGCTCGTCACGCTGCACGACTTCAAGTCTGGCGTGAGCTTCGAGCTGGCGAGCGAGTCCCACACCGAGCGTGTCGCCTACTACTCCGGGGCGCGCGCGGACGCCGCGCGCAAGGTGCAAACCGACGAGATCATGTCTCTGTTCGTGGGCGAGATCGAGCGCCAGGGACTCGCGCGCCATGCGCAAGTGGGGCGCGCGCCCGCACTCGCTCCGGGCGGCGTGATCAGCTGGGGCCTCGAGGTGGAGTGCGGGCCGGAAACCTCGCACTGGCTGGTGGGCAAGGGCTCGGCCCCGGCCGATTGGCAAGAGTTCCAGAAGTGCCGCGACACTTTCCTGCAGCTCTACAACATCACCGTCTCGTTCCAGGCGGTGCAGAACGACAGCGGACGGGGCTTCTTCGGGGAAGAGCCGCGCTCGGCGGCGGACGGAAAGCGCGAATGAAGAGCGACGGCCCGAGCGTGCGCGGGGACGCAGCGCACCTCCGCGCGCTGGCCGTGGTCCCGGCGCGCCTCGGATCCTCGCGCCTCGCGCGCAAGATGCTGCTGCGCGACAGCGGGCGCTACCTCTTCGAGCACACCGTGCTCGGCGTGCGCCGCGCGCGCGCACTCGCCCGCGTGGTGCTGGCGACGGACTCCACGGAGATCCTGGCAGCGGCGCACGAGGTTGGCATCGAGGCGCTCCTGACCTCGAGCGCGCACGCGAGCGGCACGGATCGCGTGCACGAAGCCTTCGAGCTGCTGCTGGCGCGGGGCGAGGGTCCGTTCGACGTCGTGCTGAACGTCCAGGGCGACGAGCCCGAGGTTCTGGGCGAGACCCTCGACCCGTTGATCGGGGCCTTCGCCGCGCCGGAGGTCGAGCTCGCGACCCTGTGCACCCCGCTCCCCGACGAGCGCGACGCGCAGGATCCCTCGATCGTGAAGGTGGTGCTCGACTCGAACGGTGATGCGCTTTACTTCTCACGCGCCCCGATCCCGGGCCTGGCCCCGACGCTGCGCGCACACGCGCCGGCCCCGTTCCAGCGCCATGTGGGCGTGTACGCCTTCCGGCCCGCAGCGCTGCGGCGCTTCTGCAGCTTGCCGCGCGGCGTCCTCGAGGCGCGCGAGAGCCTGGAGCAGCTGCGCTGGCTCGAGGCCGGCCTGCGCATCCGCGTGCTCGCGACCGCCACGGGCTCGGTCGGCATCGACACGCCCGAGCACTACGCCCAGTTCCTGGTGCGAGAACGCTCGCGCAACCCCAGCACCGCGATCCCCGGCGCGCGCGCGCGCAGCAAGGCATGAGCAAGCACATCTTCATCACCGGCGGCGTGGTCAGCAGTCTGGGCAAGGGTCTGACCTCGGCCTCGATCGGGCTGATGCTCGAGCGGCGCGGGCTGTCCGTGTCGATGCAGAAGTTCGATCCGTACATCAACGTGGACCCGGGCACGATGAGCCCGTTCCAACACGGCGAGGTGTACGTGCTCGACGACGGCACCGAGACCGACCTCGACCTCGGGCACTACGAGCGCTTCACGCACGCCCGGCTGACGCGCAACTCCAACTTCACGACCGGCAAGATCTACCAGTCCGTGATCCACAAGGAGCGCCGCGGCGACTACCTCGGGCGCACGGTGCAGGTCATCCCGCACATCACGGACGAGATCAAGGAGGCCATCCTGGCGGGCGCGTTGGACGGCGGTGCCCCTGGCGCAGGGGGACGCGAGGTGGACGTGGCCATCACCGAGATCGGCGGCACGGTGGGCGACATCGAGAGCCTGCCTTTCCTCGAGGCCATCCGGCAATTCGCGCTGGAGAAACCGCGCGGCGACTGCCTGTTCGTGCACTTGACGCTGCTGCCGTACCTCAAGGCCTCGGGCGAGCTCAAGACCAAGCCGACCCAGCAGTCCGTCGGCAAGCTGCGCGAGATCGGCATCCAGCCCGACGTGCTGATCTGCCGCACGGAGAAGCCCATGACCGAGGACATGGCCAAGAAGATCTCGCTCTTCTGCAACGTGCGCCGCGAGGCCGTGATCGAGGAGCGCGACGTCGATTTCTCGATCTACCAGGTGCCGGTGATGCTGGTCGAGGCCGGGCTCGACCGCATCGTCGCCCGACACCTCTCCCTGCCCGCGGACGCACCCACCAATCTCAGCGACTGGGAAGCCATGGTGGCCGAGGTGAAGAGCGCAAAGCGCAGGGTCGAGATCGCGATCGTCGGCAAGTACATCGAACTGCACGACGCCTACAAGTCGATCTACGAATCGCTCGCGCACGCCGCAATCGCGAACCACGCCAAGGTCGTGTTGCGCAAGGTGCGCGCCGAGGACGTGCTCGCGCAGGGCTTGGGCGTGCTCGAGGGCGCGGACGGGGTCCTGATCCCGGGCGGCTTCGGCGAGCGCGGACTGGAGGGCAAGATCGCCGCGATCCGCTGGGCGCGCGAGCAGCGCGTGCCGTTCTTCGGCATCTGCCTCGGTCTGCAGTGCGCGGTGATCGAGTTCGCGCGCAACGTGCTGGGCCTCGCGGACGCGCACACGGAGGAGTACACGCGCGAAACTCCGCACCCGGTGATCCACCTCCTGCCGACGCAGCAGGACGTCTCCGACAAGGGTGGAACCATGCGCCTGGGCGCCTACGGATGTCGCCTGGTCGAGGGTTCCTTGGCGCACAAGCTCTACGGCGCGAGCACGATCTCCGAGCGCCACCGCCACCGCTACGAGGTCAACAACGCCTACCGCGAGCGCTTCCGCGCGGCCGGCTTCGTGGCCAGTGGGATCAATCCCGAACTCGACGTGGTCGAGATCATGGAGCTCGAGCGCCACCCGTTCTTCGTAGGGGTGCAGTACCACCCCGAGTTCAAGAGCTCGCCGCTGCAGCCGCACCCGATCTTCCGCGGCTTCGTGGCCGCCGCGCTGGGCTCGCGCGCGCGCGCCGGCAAGCCCGACATGCTTCCGATGGAGCCAGTTCCAATGGAAGCCGTGCCCATGGAAACCGAGGCATGAGCCAGGCCCGTTCCGACTCCGCCCGAGCGGATGCGCCCGCGCGCACCGCCGCGGACCTGCCCCTGCCGGGCGGCAGTTTCACGCTGTTCGTCCAAAAGCTCGCCTACCAGGCGCTGATCACGCTGGGCGTAGTCGAGAACCCGCTCACGCGCGCGCGCGAGCCCAACCTGCCCCACGCCCAGAGCGTCATCGACGACCTGATGATGCTGCGCGACAAAACGCGCGGCAACCTCGCGCCCGACGAGGAACAGCACCTCGCGCGCGTCGTCGGCGACCTGCAGCGCCACTTCGTGCAACTGAAGCAACAGGGCCGGGGCTGAGAGCCTGAGCAAGCGCCGGCGCCGCGCCGCGCATGGCAGGGCGCAGGCGCTCAGGGCTTCCGCACGTGAACGCGCAACTGATCGAAATCGAGCACCGGCGTGGTAACGGGATGGCGTGCCGTCCCACGCCAGCGGAAGCCGAGGGCCTCGAGCTCGGAGCGCAGCTCGGACTCCTTCCAGAAGCGCATCTCGAAGGTGTCGCTCTCGGGCGGATCGGCCGGCGCACGCGAATTCCACTCGGGCATCTGGAACAGGAAGTCGCCGCCCACGCGCAGCACACGCAAGGCCTCACGGAAGTAGCCGCGCGCCACGGGACGCGGCATGTGCTGGAAAACGATGTGCGAATAGATGGTGTCGGCGCTGCCCTCGGGGAGCGGCAGCGTGAAGCCGTCGCCCTCGACGAAGCTCGCGTTCCCGAGGTGAGCCAGCCGGACGCGCGCCTTGCGCACCATCTCGCCACTGACGTCCACGCCGATCAGGGTTCCCACCCTCGGTGCGAGGAACTCGTCCATGCGTCCGATGCCACAGCCGATGTCCACCAGAGCGCGCGCGGGCCCGAGGACCTCCTCGAGACCCGCGAACAGGAGGCGCGCGTCACGCTCGCCTGAAGCTCGAAAAGCCTCCTCCGACTGGTCGTGAGCGGTTGCGATGAAGTGCTCGGCGTTCGAGACCGCCCGCGCGTTCCAGTCGCGCTTCATATCCAGGGCCTCGCCACCCGTTCCGGCTTCGTGCGTGCTCATACTGCGCTCAGCGCGAGTCTACCTGATCGCCATGCGCTCGAGCGTGCCGCTGCCGTGCTCGAAGACGTGGACGGCGACGGACGGCCGGAGATCGCGGAGGGCAGTTTGGGGGTGCCCGCCGGCATGGTGCAAGTTTCTCGCCGAGCCCCCCGCGCTCCGCTCGCTGCACGCGCGCTGGCGACGCTACGCTGGCACGCTTCCGGAGCCCCTCCATGAAGCACGCAGCGCAGCTCCTCTTCCCGTTCCTCTTCGTCCTCGGCGCGCTGTCGCTCGTGTCGCAGCAGCCCGCACCGATTCGCTTCCGCGCCGACACCCACACCTACGAGTGGGTGCGCGGCTGGGGCGCCCTGCCGAACGGGAAGAGCCTAGGCAACACCCATGGATGCATCGTGGTGGATCGCGAGGACCGCATCTACCTCGCTACCGACAGCGAGGACGCCGTGGTCGTGTTCGACCGCGACGGGCGCGTGCTGCGTACATGGGGCAAGGATCTCGCCGGTGGCTTGCATGGCATGGCGCTGGTCGAGGAAGCGGGCGAGCAGCGCCTCTTGCTCGCGCACATCGGGCGACACCAAGTGCTCGGGGCCACGCTGGCGGGTGAGATCCTGTGGACGCTCGACTATCCGAAGGAGTCGGGCCTCTACGAGAAGCCCGAGCAGTACCTGCCGACCAGCGTGGCGCCGCTCCCCGGAGGCGGCTTCCTGGTTGCGGACGGCTACGGCACCTCGTGGATCCACCGCTACGACGGCGAACGCCGCTACGTCTCGTCCTTCGGTGGGCCGGGCAGCGAGCTCGGTCAACTGCGCACGCCCCACGGCATCTGGGTGGACACGCGCGGCTCCGCGCCCGTGCTGCTCGTGGCCGACCGCGAGAACAACCGTGTGCAGGTCTTCGACCTCGCGGGCACGCCGCTGCGCGAAGTGAAGGACGTGGCGCACGACCTCCTGCGCCGCCCTTGCCACATGCACCCGTTCGGGGACGAGCTGGTGGTGGCAGACCTGGCCGGGCGAGTCACCCTGCTCGACTCGGCCCTGGGCCTGGTCGCGCACCTCGGCGACAATCCGGATCCGGGAAAGCGCGCGCGCAACGACGTGCTGCCCGCCGAGTGGCGCGACGGCGAGTTCATCTCACCGCACTGCGCCAACTGGGACTCGCAGGGCAACCTCTACGTCACCGACTGGGTCTCGAGCGGCCGCCTCACGAAGCTCGCTCGCATCGAGTAGGGTCCATTTCGCCCGCGCTACCAGCCGAGCGTTCCGGCCTCGTGCTTCGCGTTCAGCTCGAGCACGCAGCGCACGGCTTCCTCACGCGTCGGGAACAACTCTACGCGCTGCGTGTTGAGCGCGTTCGAGGACTTGTGGGGCTTGTCCTTGCCGGCACGGAAGGCGTAGTCCTGCTTCGCCTGCGTGTCGTGCACGGCGAACGTGAAGCCGAGGTCGCTGACGACGAAGCGGCGCTTCTTCGGGGCGGGTGCCATGGCGAGCCGAGGATTATCGATAGGCCGGGATGTCGGTCAAGGCCTGACCGATGGCCAGCGTGTGGATGTCGTGCGTGCCCTCGTAGGTGTACACCGACTCCAGATTGCACATGTGGCGGCCCGTGTGGTACTCGAGCGTGATCCCGTTGGCGCCCAGCATGTCGCGCAAGACGCGCGCGGCGTTGAGCGCCATGGCCACGTTGTTGCGCTTGGCCATCGACACGTGCCAGTGCTTCATGCGGCCCTGGTCCTTCATGCGCCCCACGCGCAACGCGAGCAGCTGGGCCATGCTGATGTCGGTCGCGATGTCGGCCAGCTTCTTCTGCGGGATCTGGAAGCCCGCCAGCGGCTTGTCGAACACGATGCGCTCCTTCGAGTAGCGCAAGGCCTCGTCGAAGCAGGCCATGGCCGCGCCCACGCCGCCCCACGCGATGCCGTAGCGCGCCTGCGTCAGGCAGCCCAGCGGGCCGGACAGACCCTTCGCGTTCGGCAGCAGCGCCTCGGCGGAGACGCGCACGTCCTCCAGCACGAGCTCGCTCGTGATCGAGGCGCGCAGGCTCCACTTGTGCTTCTGCTCGGGCGCGGAGAAGCCCTTCGATTCGCTGGGCACGAGGAAGCCGCGGATGACGTCGTCCAGCTTGGCCCACACGATCGCGATGTCCGAGTTCGTGCCGTTGGTGATCCACATCTTGCGGCCGTTCAGCACGTAGCCGCTGCCGTCCTTCTTGGCGACGGTGGTCATGCCGCCCGGATTCGAGCCGGCGTCGGGCTCGGTCAGGCCGAAGCAGCCGATCAGCTCGCCCGCGGCCAGCTTGGGCAGGTACTTCTTCTTCTGCTCCTCGCTGCCGTAGGCGTAGATCGGGTACATCACCAAGGAGCCCTGCACCGAGACGAACGAGCGCAGGCCCGAATCGCCGCGCTCGAGCTCCTGGCAGATCAGGCCGTAGGCGACCGAGTTGAGGCCGGCGCAGCCGTACTGCTCGGGCAGGGTCGGCCCGAAGACGCCGAGCTCGGCCAGCTCGGGCGTGAGTTCGCTCGGAAAGGTCCCGGCCTCCCAGTGCTGCATCACGAGCGGCATCCAGCGTTCGGAGACCCAGCTGCGGACCGTGTCGCGCACCATGCGCTCGTCCTCCGAGAACTGGTCGTCGAGTTCCAGGAAGTCGAGGGGTCGGAAGAGGTCCATGGGGCGGTTGCGGGCGAAGGAACGAGAGCGAAGTGTGGAGACACACTCGCTCCGGAAGCGAAAGGGGCGCGCGATTCTAGCGGAGGATCGGCCACGAAGCGCGCTCGCGCTGGCCCGCGCGGGATCCGTCTGTTCCACTCGAGCGCTCCTGGCGCTGAGTAGCTGGGAAGAGAAGACTCCAGCCATGCACCTAGCTCGCCAACCCGGCGCCCACCTCGCCGGTGTCAGCACGGCCTTCCCGCCCAACGTCGTGGACCAGGAAACCACCATCCGGGGCCTGGCCCAGCTCTTCCCCGAGGAGAGCCCGGCCTTCATCCGCGGGCTGGTGCGGCGCTCGGGGGTCGAGACACGCCACCTGGCACCGTCGGTGCCCGAAGTGCTGGCGCCGTCCGACTTCAGCGAGCGCAACCGGCGCTACGCGAGCGCGTCCCAGACGCTCGCGCTCAGCGCGGCGCGCGCGCTCCTGAACAAGACGCGCGTCGATCCCGAACGCATCGACGCACTCGTGGATGTCTCCTGCACTGGGCTCACCATCCCGGCGCTCGACGTGGCCCTGGCCCAGGAGCTCGGCCTGCGCCCCGACGTGCGCCGCATCCCGATCACCGAAGCCGGCTGCGCGGCGGGCGCGCTCGCGCTCGGCCTAGGTGGCTCGCTGTGCGCCGGTGGCGCGGTGGTCTTGCTGGTGGCGGTCGAGCTGTGCTCGCTGACCCTGTGCGGCGGCGATCGCTCGCGCACCAACCTGGTCTCGGCCGCGCTGTTCGGCGACGGCGCTGCCGCGGCGCTGCTCGTGCCCGCGGGGAGCGGCCCGCGCCTCACCGCCGCGGGCTCCTACCTGATCCCAGGCTCGCGTGACGCAATGGGTTTCGACGTCGGCACGCACGGCCTGCGCATCGTGCTGCAAAAGGAGCTGCCCGACCTGGTACAGCGCGACCTCGGGCCCGCGCTCGCGGGGTTCCTGGCCGCGCACGGGCGCAGCCTGCGCGATATCGGCCTCTACCTCCTGCACCCAGGCGGACGACGCATCCTCGAGGCCTACCACGAGGTCCTCGGCCTCGGCGAGGCCGAGCTCGTCTACTCGCGCGAGTCCCTGCGCCGCTACGGCAACCTCTCGTCGGTCTCGATCCTGACGGTACTCGAGCTGGCCCTCGAGGCCGGCTTCCCGCTCGCGCCGGACAAGGACGCACTCGTGCTCGGCGTCGGCCCGGGCCTCTCGCTCGAGCTGGCCTTGCTCACTCGGGACTGACTGGGTCGGGTGGCGAGATGACCGCGCGCGCTCTGCTCATCTACGAGGCCCTGGTTGCCTTGACGGCACTACAGCGTCTGCTCGAACTCGTGCACTCACGCAGGAACCTCGGCCAGCTCTCCGAAACTGCGCGCCCCGCCGATTCGAGCCGCAACTGGGTTGCCCTGGTTGCGCTGCAAGTCGCCTGGCTGGCGGGCTGCGCGCTCGAGCCGGCCCTGCGCGGCACGCTGCCCCCCGCAGCGGTCTTCTGGAGCGGCGGCGCACTGTTCCTCGCGGGCGAGGCTCTGCGCACGTGGTGCATCCTGTCCCTCGGAGCCAGTTGGAACGCGCGCGCGCGCGTCGATCCCGGTTTGCTCGTCGTGAGCCACGGGCCGTATCGCTGGATCCGCCATCCGAACTACCTCGGCGTGCTGCTCGAGTTCGTCGGACTCACGCTGGCGGGCGGGGCGTGGGCGACGCTGAGCGTGCTCGCACTCCCGCATGGGCTCGTCTTCCGCCGGCGCATGCGCGGCGAGGACGCGCTGCTCTTCGCGCTGCCGGGCTACGTCGCGGCCATGGGCGCGAAGGGTGCGCTGCTGCCGAGGCCCTCGCGCCGATGAGTTCCGCCCCGCCCAGCGCTGACGAAGGAGCCTGCAGCCTCGCCTTCGACGTCGCGGTGATCGGCGGCGGACCGGCCGGGGCAGCGGCCGCGCTGGGCGCGGCCCGTGCGGGCCACTCGGTCGCCTTGTTCGAACCCCAGGAAGAGCCCGACAAACCCTGCGGAGAAGGCATCCTGCCGGCCGGCGTCGCGGTGCTCGTGGAGCTCGGGCTCGCCGACCTGCTCGCGCACGGAAGGGCGCTCGAGCGCATCCGCTACGTACTGGATTCGGAGCGTGAATTCGAAGTCCCGCTTCCGACCCCCGGGCTGGCGCTGGAACGGCCCGTGCTCGCCGCCGCACTGGCCCAAGCGCTGGCCAGCGAGGCGCGCATCTCACGCTTCACGCGGCGCGTGTCGAGCACGCCCGAAGAGCGCGGCTTCCGGCTACAGAGCGGCACCGAGATCTGGCGTGCGCACACCCTGATCGCGGCCGACGGGCTGCAGGGCAGGAGCGCGGCCTGGT
>JABFRZ010000030.1 GCA_013140785.1 Planctomycetota bacterium
GCACGGGCTCGCGCCCGAGGAGCGCCCACGGCGCTTCAGCGGCCAGATCTTCACGACCCTCGACTCGACCAACGACTCGGCCGGCGGCGAAGCGCGCGAGTTCCTCTCCAGCGCGCTCGGCTTCGATGGGCGCATCGAGAATCCCTTCGCGCACGGCGGCGAGCTGGCCTTCGACGCCGAGATGTTCGCGCGCCGCTCGGACTCTCTGGGTGTGACCGAGGACGAGTCGCACCTGCGCATCGACCGCGCCTCCTACGCATGGGGCGGTGTGCGCGGAGCCCGGCACCGCGGCGAGGTCGGGCGTTTCCTGCAGCGCGAGTTGCCCGCGCTCGGCTTCCTGGACGGCTTCGAGTACGTGCGCCACCTCGGCCCCAAGAATCGCGTCGGCACGAGCTTCGGCTTCCTGCCCGTGCCGGACGACGTGTTCCGCAGCGGCGACGACCTGCAGGCGGCGCTCTTCTACCGGCGCACGAGCGGCGAAGACCAGCGCTTCTCTCTGGCCGGCGGCTACCAGAAGACCTGGCACGAGGGCGCCGCCGACCGCGACCTCCTGGTGGGCGAGCTCGAGCTCTTCCCCGGTCCGCGCACGTCGCTCTCCACCTCGGCGCTGATCGACCTCTACACTTCGAGCGACACGCTCAAGGGCGCTGGCCCCGAGCTCACGCAGCTCTTCCTCAACGCCACGCAGCGCACGGAGGCCGGGCACGGCCTGGGCCTGTTCCTCTCACGCTTCCGCTGGCCCGAGCTCGAGCGCAACGAGTTCCCCGACGTGACGGCCGCCGAGATCGCGGACGCGCACACGACGCGCTATGGCAGCGACGGCTGGTTGGCCCTCGGCCAGCACACGCAGCTCTACGGTCGCGCGGACGCCTGGTCCGACCAGGACGATTCCGGCGGCGGCGGCCGCGTGCGCGTCACCTGGCGCGACCTCGGGCGACGAGGGGACGTGCTGCTGCTCGAGTCCTTCACGAGCACGAGCAAGTTCACGAACGCCGTTGGCCTGCGCGCCTCGGCCCGCCGGCGGCTCGAGCACGCCGCCTTCGACGTCTCCTGGGACACGACGCGCTTCGAGCAGGGCAGCGTGGCCGAGGACCTTCTCCAGCATGCCGTGCGCGGCGGCCTCGAGTTCTCGCTCGGACCGCGCTGGTTCCTGGCGTTTTACGCCGAGAGTCGTTTCGGCGACGAGCAGGACGCCCTGTCGCTGGGCTTCCTGCTGCAACGCACCTTCGATCGATGAGGACACGCACCATGAGAACCGAGAAGCACGACTGGATCCTCGCGACCGCGCTCTTGTGCGTGGTCTTCGTGCCGCTGGCCTGCACCACGCGCTGGACCGCCGAGCTGCGCACTCCGCGCCAAGGCTGGTGGGAGGAGCGCGGGCCGGTCGTGCCGCACGACGGCTTCCCGGCCGACTGCACGCTGTGTCACGACGGCGATGACTGGCACACGATCCGCCAGGACTTCGAGTTCGACCACCTCGCGGAAACCGGCGTGCCCCTGAACGGCGCGCACGCCGTGGCCGAGTGCCTGCGCTGCCACAACGACCGCGGACCGGTGACGCTCTTCGCGCAACGCAGCTGCGCCGGCTGCCACGAGGACGTACACCGCGGACAGCTGGGTGCGGATTGCTCGAGCTGCCACGGCGAGAGCGACTGGCGCCCCGAGGGCCAGATCGCGCTGCACGCGGCCACACGTCTGCCGCTCGCCGGCGCGCACGCGGCCTTGCAGTGCTGGGCCTGCCACGCGGGCGCGGAGGTCGGCAACTTCCGCGGCGCCGACCCGCAGTGCGCGAGCTGTCACCTGGACGACTTCAACCGCACCACGAACCCCGATCACGTCGCCTCCGGTTACTCCACGACCTGCCAGGACTGCCACGGCTTCGTGGCCTTCGACCAGGCCGCGATCTTCAGCCACGCCGGCATCACCGCGAATTGCGTGAGCTGCCACCTCGACGATTACCAGGGCACGACCGATCCGAACCACCAGGCCGAGGCGTTCGCGACTTCGTGCGAGGACTGCCATGCGAGCTTCACCTCCTGGCGCGGCGCAGGTTTCACCCACGCCGGCATCACGAACAACTGCGTGAGCTGCCACCTCCCGGAATACCAGGCGACCAGCAATCCGGACCACGAAACCCAGCTCTTCCCGACCTCGTGTGAGGACTGCCATGCGAGCTTCACGACCTGGAGCGGCGCGAGCTTCAGCCACGCCGGCATCACCGCGAACTGCGCGAGCTGCCACCTGAGCGACTACCAGGCCAGCACCAACCCGCGCCACTCGGCCGCGGGCTTCGCGCAGACGTGCGAGAGCTGCCACACCTCGACCAGCACCTGGAACGGGGCGCGCTACAACGCGCACCAGTTCCCGATCTACTCCGGCGCGCACAACAACATGGCGTGCAACGAGTGCCACCTGACGAACACCAACTACACCGCGTTCTCGTGCACGCACTGCCATAGACACCGCCAGAGCGCGATGGACTCCACGCACAATGGTGAGAACGGCTACGTCTGGCTGAGCAGCGCCTGCTACCAGTGCCACCCGAACGGGCGGAACTGACGGATCAGCGCGCGAGCACGAGCTTCTGCACCTCGCCTGACCGCTCGAACAGGAGCAACGCCGGGTCGAGCGCGGCCAGGTGCGCTTTCACGGCCGCGACCTCAGCCGGCGGGACGTGCACGGCCACCAGATGCCGCGCGCCAGTGAGTTCGCGGGCGCGCGCGACTCCGGCAGCGTTGCCGAGCCACCAGTAGGGCACGAGGGCGACGTCGAGCGCGCGCTTCGCGAGCGCGTACCCGGCCAGGTCCTCGGTCTGGATGTCGGCGTCGCCCACGTGCAGTAGGCGCACGCCGCCGAGCTCGATCAGGTGGCCGAGGTTCTGCACCTCGGCCGTGCGCGCTCCACCCGTGTGCGGGAGGCGCAGCAGCTCGACGTGGACTGCTGCGGCCGGCGCCGCGAGCGTCTCGCGTGCCTCGGGCAGCAGGGCCTCGATGCGCCCGGCCGCGCTGTGCTCTCCCAGTTCGCTCAAGAGCTCGTCGGCGACCTGGGGCGAGGAAAGGAAACGCGTCGCCGAACGCGCGCGCAGGAAATCGGCCGCGGGCTTGGCCTGGAAGTGGTCGCGGTGCGCGTGGCTCGCGAGCGCGAGGTCGATGTCCTCGAAGGGCGGCTTCGCGCTCAGTAGGTCGGCGAACAGAGCGGCGGGCACGGCCGCGTACTCGCCGTAGGGCTCGGTCACGAAGGCGTCGATCACGAGGCTGTGCTCGCCGGCCCGCACGAGGAAGCCCTCGTTCGCGAGGTAGACGAGCTCGAGCTCGACAGTCGCAGCCGTCGGCTCCTGCCAGGCGGCCAGACCGAAGAGCGCGACGAACGGCAGGGCGAGGAATGCGCGCATGTGGGGCTCACAGTCTGACAGGCCTCGGCCGCGCGCGCGAGACGCGCTCCTCGCTCCGCCCATAGAATGAACGGCGTGGAGCTCTCCGTCCTCGTGCCACTGTACGACGGCGCGGCCACCGTCGAGCGTAGCTTGCGCTCGCTCGCGGTCATTCGTGAGCGCGCGCGCGTCGAGGTCGTGGTGGTGGACGATGGCTCGCGGGACGAGGGCGCGGCCGTGGCGCGTAGAGCGCTGGAGCCGTTGGGTTTCGCCTCCACTCTGGTGCTGCGGCAGGCGAACGCCGGCTCTGGCGCCGCCCGCAACCGCGCCCTCGAACGCGCGCGCGGCCGCTGGGTGGTCTTCCTCGACGCCGACGACGAGCTCTTGGCCGACCCGCTCGCGCTGGTGGCAGCCGCGCCGACTCAGACGAGCGCCGTGATCGCCGCGGCGGTGGTCGAGCGC
>JABFRZ010000348.1 GCA_013140785.1 Planctomycetota bacterium
GAGCTCGCGCGCGGCCGCTCGATCCGCGCGACGCAGCGTGCCGCCCTGGCCCACGCTCACGCCGGCGCGTTGATCGCGCTGCTCCAGTGGTGGCTGCGCACCGAACCACGCGAATCGCCCCAGCGGATGGACGAGCTGTTCCACCGCACGGTCTGGGGCGGGCCCTACGCCGCTGGCCATGGCTCGAGCCGCGCCTACGGAAGGCATTGACGCGCGCTGGGTCCCGCCGGAAAGCATTGCCGGGTCGCGCGTGCGGTTCGTGCCGCCGACTTCGGTACGCGGCCTCTCCCGCGTCGCGCAAGGCGGATACTATCGGTGGACTAGCAGCCTGTCGGAGTAGTCCCTGCTGCGGCTTCGCGCGCTACGACGATGCGGCGTCGCGCTAGGAAAGCCATGCTCGGTGGCCAGGAAGGCCACCTCCGCTGTCTTTCCGTCGCGCTCCTTGCCTCGTCGCAGACCGCTTTGCCTCGCGACGGGACTACTCCGACAGGCTGCTAGCAACCCCGATAGCAGAACCGGCCATCCCAGCCGGGCAGCACCAGGACACACAGCCGAGCGCGGGCAGGATCGCAAGATGGGTCTCTTCAGCAAGTTCAAGCACCTGCTCCCCGAGCAGACTCGCCGTGAGTACGCCATTCGCTTGCGCTTGCTGCGCTCCTCGTTCTCGCTGGAGGCGAGGCGCGCCGAGCGGAGCGCCGACGTCCTGCTCATCTCCTACCCGAAGGTCGGGCGCACCTGGTTGACCATGCTGCTCTCGCGCGCCATGGCCTCGCACGCGGGGGTCACCGAGGTGGACTACCTCGCCAACGACCTCCTGGGCGGGAGGGTTGGCGACCTGCCGCACATCCGCATCAGCCACGACGACAATCCGCACTGGAAGACGGTGCGCCAGCTCGCGCGCTCGAAGCAGCGCTATCGCCACAGGAAGGTCGTCCTGCTCGTGCGCGATCCGCGTGACACCGTGGTTTCGATGTATTTCGAACGCACGAAGCGCGAGCGCGCCTACGCAGGCACGCTGCACGAGTTCCTGCACGAGCCGCGCGGCTCGCTCGACACGATCCTCGCGTACTACAACGTCTGGGCGCGCGAACGGGCGCGGCTCGAGCACTTCTGTCTGGTGCGCTACGAGGACCTCAAGGCCGACGCTGCCGGGCAGGTGCGGCGCATCCTGCGCTTCGCGGGAGCCGATGACGTCAGCGACGCGCACATCGCCGAGGCGGTCCAGTTCGGCTCGTTCGAGAACATGCGCGCGATGGAGTCGACCGACGCGCTCGAGTCCGGGCGCCTGCGCGCGCGTGACAAGCAGGACAAGGAGTCCTTCAAGACGCGCAAAGGCAAGGTCGGCGGCTACGTGGAGTACATGACGCCGGCGGAGATCGAGTGGATGGAGGGCAAGATCCGCTCTACGCTCGAGCCGTGCTATGGCTACTGCGAGTCGCTGGCGATGCGCGCGACGCCGCGGGCCCCTGCGCCCGATCTCTCTCCGAGGTTCGGGGAAGCTCATTGATCGGGGACAGCCAGTGATCGAGAAAACACGCAGGCGCGGCCTGGTGGTTGCGCTGAGCGGGGTGGATTGCGCCGGGAAGTCCACGCAACGCGACCGGCTGATGGAGGCCCTGCGCGGATGGGGGCACACGCCCGTCAGCCTCTACACGCGTGCGGGCTACACGCCGGGCCTGCGGGCCATCAAGAACGGGCTGCGCCGATTACGTGGCGAGAAGTCGCGGCCCGAACGCGAGGGCGTTTCCGAGGCACCGAGCCTGTACCCGCGTCGCGCCGCCAACCTCCCGAAACCGCTGGCGCGCAAGCTCTGGCTGATTGCAGCGCTGCTGGACCTCCTGCTGCAGCACTGCCTCTGGGTCCGCTGGATGCGCGCACGCGGACGCGCGGTTGTCTGCAACCGCCACCTCCTGGACGCCCTGGTGGACTTCCGCGTGAACTTCCCCGACGACCGCGTCGAGGAGCGGCTGCTGTGCCGCCTGCTTCTCCGCTTCGCCGTGCGTCCCGACGCGGCCTTCTGCCTGCTGATCCCGGCCGAGCTGACCCTGGCGCGCGCGCGCGAGAAGGCGCGCTTCCACTGGGAGACGCTCGAGGTCCTCGAGCGACGCCGACGCGAGTACGTCGCGCTGGCGCGCGAGCTCGGCGTGCAGACGATCGATGCCACGCGTTCGATCGAGGAGGTTGCGCTCTCCATCCGGCGCGGGCTCGAGGATACGCTGGCCACCGGGAGCTCCAGCACAACCGGTTGCAGCGATCCCACTACCGTGACGAACGCCATGACGACCGAGGAGATCGAGCCCCCGAAGAGGCCGATGAGCGGCTCGCCGGCCGGAGCAAGGGGTTTCATCCGCGGCTCGGGCTTGTTCCTGGTCGGACGGCTGATCGCGGTGATCGTCAACTTCGCGGTCGTGGTGCTGGCCGTGCGCTACCTCTCGAAGGTCGACTACGGCGCCCTCGGTTGGGCCCAGTCGATCGCGGGCACGGGCGCGAGCTTGGTGCTGCTCGGGCTCAATCGCGGGGTGAGCCGCTTCACGGCCATCCATCACGAGCGCGAGGAGTACGGCCCGATGTTCGGGACGATGGCGCTGGCGCTAGGCACGGTCACGGGTCTCGGGATCGTGGTGGCGCTCGCGGCCCTCGGCCTGCGCGACTTGCTCGAGCACCACGTGAGCAGCGATCTCTCGGTCGGGCTCTTGATGGTCTTGATCGCGTTGGTGCCGCTGGACGCGCTCGATGCCCTGTTCGAGACCCTGATGGCGGTCTTCGCCAAGGTGCGCGCGATCTTCTTCCGGCGCTACGTGCTGGCACCGCTCTTGAAGCTGGTCGCGGTGCTGCTGGTGATGGCGTTCCAGGGCAGCGTCACCATGCTGGCCATGGCCTACGTGGTCGCGGGCCTGATCGGGATCACGCTGTACGTGCTGATGCTGTGGCGCGTGCTCGCGGAGCAGGGGCTCCTGGCGCACCTGCGCTCGCAGCGTCTGGTGCTGCCCGTGCGCACGCTCTTCGGCTTCAGCCTGCCGGTGATGTCCACGGACCTCATCCAGAACCTCGAGGTCACGATGGTGGTCGTGTTGCTGGAGCGCTTCCGCGACACCGCCGCGGTGGCCGAATTCAAGGTGGCCCTGGGCGTGTCCGTGTTGTGCCTGCTGGTCTTCCAGAACTCGAAGATCCTGTTCAAGCCCTACGCCTCGCGGCTCTACGCGCGCGGCGACGATGCTGGCCTCGGCGACCTGTACTGGCGCAGCGCGGCCTGGATCACGATCGTCTCCTTCCCGGTCTTCGCGGTGTGTGTGTTCCTGGGCGAGCCGCTGATGGTGCGCCTGTACGACCACGACTACACAGGCGCCGGAGTGCTGCTCGCGATCCTGGCGACGGGCAAGTACGTCAACGCCGCGCTGGGGATGAACACGTACACGCTGCAGGTTCACGCGCGCGTGTGGCTGATCGTCTCGATCAACGTCGCCACCCTGGTCGTGGGGCTCGGCCTGTGCCTCCTCTTGATCCCGCGCCACGGCGTCCTCGGCGGCGCGATCGCCACCTCGGCCGCGGTCGTGTTCCGCAACGCGATGAACCAGGCGGCGCTCGCGCGCACCACGAGCATCGGATTCTTCCCGCGCCAAGCCCAGCAGCTCTACGGTTCGGTGCTGGCGGGCGTGGCGGTGCTCGCGGTGGTGCGCCTGGCGAGCGACAGCCTGTTCGTGCTCGTGCCGGCGGTGGCGATCGTCTCGGCCCTGCTGCCGCGCATCAACCGTCGCTACCTCGACATCGCCAACACCTTCCCCGAGCTAGCGAGGGTCCCGCTCGTCGGGCGTTTCCTGGGCGTCGCG
>JABFRZ010000223.1 GCA_013140785.1 Planctomycetota bacterium
AGAAAGAACTGCAGGAGCGCGACGAGCGCCTGCAAGTGCGCTACGAGGCGCTCAGCGAGCTGGCCGAGAACGCGCGGCGCTCCGCCAGCGCCAGCCAGCAGCGCTTGGCCGAGCTCGACCGGACGATCTCGGCGCCGCCGGATCTCTCGGGCATGTGGCGCGAGCTGGTCGGCCCCGTGGTGCAGCTCGCGGGCGACGCCAGCGTCGGCAGCGGCGTGCTCCTACCTTCGCACGCGCGGCCGGAGGGCGGCTTCCAGACCTACGTCGTGACCGCTTGGCACGTCGTGCGCGACATCCAGGGCGACCCGCCCGACCTCACGCTGCCCGTGCCTGTGCAAATCTACCGCGAGGACGGCACCACGCGCAACGAGAAGGCCAAGCTGCTCGCGCACGAGCCCAAGCTCGACGCCGCGCTGCTCGAGATCGTGACGACCGACGCGCTCGAATACGGCGCACGCCTGGCGCCGCGTTCGCGTCTCGAGCAGGCGCGCATATTCGACCAGGTCGTGGCCGTCGGCTGCCCGCTCGGCAACGACCCGATCCCGACGCGCGGCGAGATCGCCACTTGCCAGCATGAAGTCGATGGCGAGCGCTACTGGATGATCAACGCACCGACGTACATCGGCAACTCGGGCGGCGGCATCTTCGATTCGAAGACCCACGAGTTGATGGGGATCTTCTCGAAGATCTACACGCACGGCTCCCTGCGCCCGACGATCGTGCCGCACATGGGACTCGTGACGCCGCTGACCAAGGTCTACGACTGGCTGGCGCAGACGGGCTACGCCGCGCTGGTGCCGAGCGAGACGCGCATCGGCGAGGCCGGGCACACGGCCGAGTAGCGCGGGAGCGCGCGCTCGCCGCCGACTTTCCGCGGAGGCCCGGCTCCGCTGTGTACGGGAAATTCGCAGCTTTCTGCGAGCGGAGCGAAGTCTGCGCTGAGGAGCGCAATCCACAGAAGCTGGCGTTTCCCAGTACCTCGAGCTCGAGCGGCGGATCCTTCCACGAGTGGAGGAGTCGTCATGAAAGCCTTGAAGAAACTGGCGCTGGTCTTGTCCCTGCTCTCTGTCGCGGCCGCGGCCGGCGCGTTCGCGCACCATGTGTCGAGGGGTGGAGGGTCGAGGGGTGGAGGGCCCGCGCGGAGGGTGGTCGAACCCGAAGCCGGGAGTGAAATGACGGCTCGCCTCCGCATCGAACTCGTCGAAGCCCGCGCTGCGTCCCCATCGAGGCCAGTCCCCGCGGACGTCGCTGTCGCTCAGAATCGCGAGCGCCTGGAGCGTCAGCCGCTGGCCGGCCTCTTGCGCGGCGTCGAGCCGGCAAGCGAAACGCAGCTCACATGGACCGCACTCCTCCCGGAATTCGAGGGACTGCGCAATCCCACAGCGATCGACTTCGAGCGGCTGCGCGCGGGAACCGTCTCGACGACTTGCGAAGCGACCGGCCGGTTCACGTTCGCGACGGTTCCCGAGGGTGCGCTCGAAGGCGATTCCGTCGTCTGGATCACAGGGCTCGGGCGCGAGGCGAGCTCGATCGCGCTCGGGTCGGCGGAAGCGGGCTGGCGCTGGCCCGCGCCTGGCGAGGCTCCCGCGCGCGACGCCGTGCGCGTCGTCGTGCAGCGCGCGGGCGAGCCCGTGGCTGGCGTAAGCCTCCGACACACCCTGAGTTTCTGGGAGGCCGGCCAGACCGAGCAGGAAAAGCGCCTGCGGCGTGTCTTCCTGCGTGAAGCGGAGACCGGCGCCGATGGCTCGGCCGTCCTCGTCCCGGGCAGCGGGGACAACCTCCTGCTCGCGGCGGTCGGCGACGAGCGCGCCATCTCCTGGCTCGGAAAGCCGGAGAAGGAAATCGTGCTCGAGCTCCTGCCGACGATCAAGGTTTCTGGGCGCGTCATCGTGGACGGCCCGGCGCTCGAGCTCGACAAGCTGCGGTACCACGTCAACTTCCTGAACGCCGTCAACTTCCTGAACGCCGAGGATGGCTCGGACTTCCTCCAGGGGGGCGCCTCGATGGGCGTGCGCTCCGACGGGAGCTTCGGCCCCGATCCCTGGCCGCGCGGCGAGCGAGCTCAGGTCCAGGTCGTCGTCTCGGGTGGCGAGATCGTTCCGGTTCGAGCTACGGCCTCCAATCCGCCGCCCCGTGGCCACGTGACCTTCGAACTCGCGACCCAGCGCGGCTATCCCTTCGAGGTCGCCGCCGCGACGCCTGATGGCCAGCCTGTCCAAGCCGCGCTCCTGTTCGCGTGGCATTGGAGCGGCTCCGATTGGCTACCGCTGACGCGCCAGGTCACGGGCGAGGACGGGCGCGCGACGGTTCACGCTGCCGCCGGGGAACTGATGATCGAGGTGCGGAAGCCCGGCTTCACCACCTGGAGCATCCAGGGCGAAGAGCGCGTGATCGTGCCGCAGGCCGCGCCTCCGCTGCGGGTGATCATGCGCCCCGCGGGCGTGGTCGAGGGCTTGGTCCATTGCGGGATCGAGCCGGTGAAGCGCTTTTCCGTCCTGGCCTGGAGCGATGACAAGTCCTACCACTCGCTGTCCGCGTTCGAGGAAGAGGAGGGCGCGTTCCGCCTCGAGGACGTGCCCAAGGGTGAGACGATCCACCTGTTCGCGTACTCGGACGCGCTGCCGCAGTCCGAGACCGCGGCCTTCGTGCTGGGCGACGAGACGCTCGAGGTCGAGCTCGAGCTGCCGTCGCCGCGCAAGGCCCGCGGCCGCGTGATCGATTCGGTCACGCGCGAGCCCGTGGCCGCGGCGCGGATCCAGCACCTCCTGACCGGGATGGGCGGACTGGCGGACTACCGCGGCAAGGGGATGGCGGTGCAGCCCGACGGGCGCTTCGAGCTCGACGGCTTCTTCCCCGGTCGCGGTGGCTTCGCCTGCTTCGCCGCAGGGTACGAGGACCTCTTCTACACGACGCGTGAAGACGACAGCGCCGTGATCGACGTCGGTCTGCTCGCCTTGAATCCCATGGCCCTGCTCGAGGTGCAGGCGCGCGAGGCGGGGGTGAGCGATTTCAGCGGCTACCAGGCCTGGAACCGTTCGAACTCGGGCGCCACGCCCGTGGCGCTCGCCAGCGATGGATCGCTCTGGATTCCCTCGCGCACCGGGTGCTTCCAAGTGTTCGTTGCCCGTCCGGATGGGAACGTGGCGCACGTGACCGGCAGCTTGCTGCCCGGCGAGCAGAAGCGCGTCGTGTTCGACTTCTCCAGCGGAATCGAGCTCGCGGTCGTGCTCGATGAGCCGCCCGCGGATGTCGGGTCCTGGAGCGCCTGCGCCTTCACCGGAGCGCGCGACTCCGAGCACCGGGCGAAGTCTCGCTGGTCGATGGAGCGCCAGGCCTTCGTCCTGCGCCCGCTCTGCGTGGGCGACGCGGTGCTCGAGCTCCGGGATGCCGAGGGCACGCTCGTCACGCAGCGCTCCGTGCGGCTCTCGGACTCGCCGCAGCAGACGCTCACCCTGCCGCTCGGCGGCGAGCGACGTCGCCTGCGTCTGGTGAACGAGCGCGGCGCCCCGTGGTCCTCGGTCTCCGTGACCGTGACGCTCGAGAACGCGAGCAGCTGGTCCACGCTGCTCGAGACCGACGCGCGCGGCGAGTTCGAGGTCGGCCCGCTCGACGCGCAGCGCGTCGTCCTGTCGGCCAAGCTCGCCAACGAGTCGCTCGCCTACGGGATCGTGGTGGCGCTCGAGCCCGATCCCGCGCGCACGACGGTCGTCGCGCTCGACGTCGGCCCGCGCTCGCTGCTCTCCCTGATGGAGCAGGGTCGCCCCGTGGCGGGTCTCGGCATGTTCTACGCCCACGACCTCGGCGTGCGTCAGTTGGCGTTCGGCTACATCTCCGACGAGGCGGGCCTGGTGCGCGGGCCGTTCCTCGGCCCCGGCGTCTACACGCTGCGGGCGAACCACCGGGACTTCTGGCCGACACGCTACGAGGTGACGAGAGGGGACTCGCCGGCCCCCGTGACGCTCGAGCTCTACTCTCGCAGCACGCTCGAGATCGAGGTCACGACTCTCGCCGGCCGGCCTATCCCGGGCGCCCGGCTCGCGCTCGCGCACGCAGAGCTGGCGCAAACCGCCGACGATTGGCTGGCCGCGGACCTGCTTCGCTCATCCACCGGCCTGTTCACCGACGCCGTGGGCCGACTCGTCCTCCAGGGCCTTCCGCGCGGGACCTACTCGTGGGTTTGCACCGCAGAGACCGGTGTGAGCGCTTCGGGCATGGCCCAACTCCCACCCCGCCAGAGCTTGGCGCTCCCCATCCGCCTCGGGGAGGAGTGAACGAGAGAGCAGTAGGACCACAAGTCCGCGCTGGCCTTGCCCGGCGCATCCGGGATGATCCTGGGGATGCGCGCGAAGGCACCGTGGTCGGCGCTCTTCGCGGTGACGGTCTGGGGCGGTTCGTTCGTGGCCACCAAGCACGCGCTCGGGCCGGAGGACGCGCGCGTGTTCACGCCCTTTGGGTTGGTAGCGCTGCGCTTCCTGATGGGTGGGCTAGCGCTGCTCGTCGTGTTGGCGCTGCGCGGCGGACCGCTCTTGCCCGAGCGCGAGGAGCGCGGGCGCGTGGCTGTGCTCGGCGCGATCCTGGGCCTGCACATCGGGGTGCAGACCTACGGCCTGCGCTTCACGCTGGCGACGCACGCGGCCTGGATCGTGTGCTTCACCTCGGTCACGATCGCGCTGGCGGCACACTGCCTACTCGGACAGCGTCTGCGCGGGGTCGGTTGGCTGGGCGTCGCGCTCGCCGCGCTCGGCGTGCTGGGCGTGACGCAGAGCCACGCAGGAGCGCCTGGCTCACGCATCGGCTTCGGCGACCTGTTGCAGCTCACCGGCTGCCTCACCTGGGCCGGCTACACGCTGCTCGGCGCGCGACCGGTCGCAAACTCGGGCGCCCTGCGCGTGACGACCTTCGCAACGCTTTCCGCGGGTCTCTTCCTGCTCGCGCTCACGCCCATGACCGGCTTCGGCAGCCGCCCCGGCGCTTCGGAGCTCGTCGCGCTCGTTTACCTCGGCCTCTTCTCGAGCGCCGCGGCCTTCCTGGCCTGGTACCACGCGCAACAGAGGCACGGCTCGCAGCGCACCGCGGCCACGCTCTACTTCGAGCCCTTCGTGACCGCCCTGGTCGCGGCCTTCTTCGGCGAGCCGCTGGTGCTGGGCACGGCGCTGGGCGGCGGCGTGGTGCTCTGCGGCGTCTGGCTCGTGCAGCGCGGAGCCGCGCCGAGCCAATAGCTAGTGCCGGAAGTGGCGCACGCCGGTGAAGACCATCGGCACCTGGCGCGCGTCGCACGCCGCGATGACTTCCTTGTCGCGCAGCGAGCCGCCGGGCTGCAGGATCGCGCTCACGCCGGCGGCGATGGCGTTCTCGACGCCGTCGGGGAAGGGGAAGAAGGCGTCGGAGGCGAGCACCGAGCCCTGCGCGCCCGCGCCGGCCTTGGCGACGGCGAGCTTGACCGAATCGACGCGGCTCATCTGGCCCGCGCCGACGCCGAGCACGGTCATGCTCCTGGAAGACCGGTCGCCGGAGGGCGCGCCGGTCGCGAGCACGATCGCGTTCGATTTGACGTGCTTGCAGACCTTGTTGGCGAAGACGAGCGCGGCGAGTTGCTCCGGCGTGGGCTTCGCCTTCGTCACGACCTCGAGCTTCCCGCTTCCGCCCACAGCGAGGTCGCGCTCCTGCAAGAGGAACCCGCCGCGCAGCGGCTTCAGCTCGAGCGACGCGGCGGCCCTCGCGTTCGTGCCGAGCGGCCCGCACGCGAGCAAGCGCACGTTCTTGCCCCACTTCGCGCCGGTCTTCAGGCGCTCGAGCGCGTCGGGTTCGAAGGACGGCGCCAGGATCGCCTCGACGAAGCGGTTCTCGGACACCAGGAACTCGGCCGAGGCTTGGTCCACCGGACGCGTGAAGCCGAGCACCGAGCCGAAGGCCGAGAGCGGGTCGCCGGCCCAGGCTCCGGCCAAGGCCTCGGCGATGCGCGCGGCCGCGGCCGCGCCGCACGGGTTGTTGTGCTTGAGCACGCACACGAAGGGCTCGTCGAACTCGAGACACAGCGCGAGCGCCGAATCGAGGTCCACGAAGTTGTTGTAGGAGAGCTCCTTGCCCTCGCCCACGACCTCGGCCTTGGCCGCGCTCGGACCGGACTCGCTGGTCAAGTACAGCGCGGCCTTCTGGTGGCTGTTCTCGCCGTAGCGCAACCCGCGCGCGAGCGAGCCGGCCAGCGTGAACGCGCTCGGGAAGCTCCACTCGCTCGCGCCCTTCCTGTCTTCTTCGAACAGCCAACGGCTGATGGCCGCGTCGTAGCGCGCGGTCAGCGCGTAGGCCTTCTGCGCCAGCTCGCGCCGCAGGCTCTCGCTCGTCGCCCCGCCGCTCTTCTGGAGCTCGTCCAGCACGCGCCCGTAGTCGAGCGGGTCCGTCACCACGGTCACGAAGCGGTGGTTCTTGGCCGCCGAGCGCACCATCGCGGGCCCGCCGATGTCGATGTTCTCGATGGCCTCGGCGCGCTCGCAGCCCTCGCGCGCGACGGTCCGCTCGAACGGGTAGAGGTTCACGGCCACGAGGTCGATGGGCGCGATCGCGTGCTGCTCCATGGCCGCGCGGTGGGTCGGCTCGTCGCGCAGCGCCAGCAGGCCGCCGTGGATCTTCGGATGCAGCGTCTTGACGCGCCCGTCCATCATCTCGGGGAAGCCGGTGTGCTCGGACACTTCGCGCACCGTAATGCCCGCCTGGCGCAGGAGTCTCAGCGTGCCGCCCGTGGCCAGCAGCTCGATGCCGAGCTCTGAAAGCTGCCGAGCGAAGGACTCCAGGCCGGTCTTGTCGGAAACGCTGAGCAGGGCGCGCTGGATCTTCATGCGGGGCTCCCGCGGTTGGCGCGAGCTCGGCATGGTAGCGCGCTCCGGTGCCCGTCGGAACGGCCGTCGGCGGGCCGGGCAAGCCTCGCCCCCCGCTTCGCGAGGCTCCTCCGGTGGAGCAGTCCGACGACGCCCAAGAAAAGGGGGAGAGCGCCTTCACGAGCCCAGACTCGTTGGCCGAAGAGACCTCGAAGCCCCTCGAGTAATGGATTCCATGGCCCCGACCCGCTCGAACGAAGCGCCCGGCTGCGACGCGCCGCGCGCCGAGCGGCCTGGCGGCGCACGAGTCGAACTGGACTCCCCCGCTCGGCCGGAGCATCGGAGCTCACGGCTCGTGAGAGTGAGCCTGCACTGGGCACTGGCGCTCGGCGCTGCGAGCGGCGCTTGCTCGCCCACCGAGGAGACGAGCGCGCCTCACGCCGGCATCGAACTACTGGGACGCGCCCCTGACCAACAACTGGGTCAGGCTGGAGAGCTGAGCCCGGGCAGAGCCGATTGGGGCGAGCTCGCTCAATTCGGGTGGGAATCGGTCACGCACGAGCAGGACGGACGACTCTTCGCCTGGACGAATCGCGAGCAGGCCTTCCTGAGTCTGCCGGCGTACCAGCGCAGAGACCGAGACATCACCTTGGAGCTGCTGGCACCAGGACGGAGCGAGCTCGCGCTCGACGTGAAGCTGAACGGAATTCTCCTGGAGACGGTGCAGGTCGGCGAAACCCTACGTGAGCATCGCGTGCGCGCACCCGAACCGCTCTGGCTCGAGGGCGAGAACCTACTCGAGCTCGGCTGCAAGCTGGATTCTCTCGCTGGAAGCCGGTCCATGATCGGAGTGGGCCTCGCGCGCGCCGCCTATGACGTGCCGCGCCGCGTCGCGGTGGACGTCGAGGGGCACAGCGTGCGCCTCGAGGGGGACACTTCCGTGCGCTACCGCATCGAGCCGCTCTCGCGGGGACGGCTCGCGCTCGGCGGTCATGCCCGTGGCCCAGGCATGCTCGGGATCACTCTCGCACACATCGATCGCGAGACGGGCAACGAGGTGGAGAGCGAACCGACCTACGTGGAGCTTCACGCAGCCCAGGAGTTCGAGCGCTTCCTGCCATTGCCCACGGAAGGACAGCTACTCGAGCTGCGCATTTCGTGGCAGTCGAGCGCCAAGAACGCGGACGGCTCGGAGCTCCTACTGCGGCGTCTCGAGCTGCAGGAATCCACTGCGGTCGCGCGCCCGCCCATCATCTTGATCAGCGTCGATACGCTCTCGGCGCGACACCTGTCGGTCTACGGCTATCCGCTCGCGACTTCGCCGGCCCTCGAGCGCTTCGCCACAGAGGCCTACTGCTTCGAGCAGTGTTTGACGAACGCGCCCTGGACGCTGCCGAGCTTCATGTCGCTGATGACCGGCCTCTACGCCGGAGCCCACCGACTCGACGGCTGGGGATCCGAGCTCTGGGAGCTCTGGTATCTGTCCGCGAATCGCTGGACGATGCCCGAGTTCGTGCGCGCGGCCGGCTATCGGACCGCGGGCTTCGTGGACAACGCCTGGATCACCAAGCCCTTCGGGTTCCCGCAGGGTTTCGAGATCTACGACGCGAGCGCGGCCGACAACAACGCCAACAAGTGCATGGATCCCGGCGGCGGCATCCGCCAGACGGCCGGGGCGGCGCGGGCGTACCTCGAAGAGCTCGACCCCGGGACGCCCTTCTTCCTCTTCGTGCACTGCTTCGACGTGCACGGCCCATACGCTTCGCCGGCTCCCTTCGACGGCAGCTTCGACTCAGCGACGGCCTACGACAGGGAGCGCACCGCGCTCGCGGGCGGCTCGGCCAACGCGTTCGGCATCGTGCCCAGCTACGTCGCCTGCGGCGGGGTGAGCGCGGACGAACCTCCCAGTTCGCTCCATACCGCTCGGATCGAGGGCGCCTACGACGAGGGCATCCGCTTTGTCGACGACGAGCTCGGCAAGTTCTTCGATTACCTGCGGGAGGAAGGCTGGCTCGAGCGCGCCTGGGTGATCGTCACGGCCGACCATGGCGAGACGATGGCCGACACGCCCTACTACTTCGGTCATGGAGTGATGGACCAGGACGTCCTGCATGTGCCGCTTCTCATCCGTCCGCCGGGCGGGCTGCCGGGTGGCAAGCGCGTCGAAGCCACGGTGCAGCTCGCAGACCTCTACCCGACGGTCCAGGACCTCCTGGGCTCCCGATCCGACAGGGAGTACTTGCACGGCCGCTCGCTCGTGCCGCTGCTTCGAGGAGACGCGCTTGAGCCAGGCGTGGTGCTGGCCGAGACCGGCCTGATGCGTCAGGCCATGCTGGTCATGGACCGGTGGAAGCTCGTCGAATTGGAGCCCTCCAAGGACATCCACCTATCGGCGCTGCTCACCCTCGGGTACCTGTCGCCCGACCTGCTGGAGCGGGCCGAGAAGTTGTCCGAGCGGAAGAAGAACCTGCAGCTCTGGAAGAAGAACCCGGACCTCGTGAGCGACTTCCTCGAGGTCATGCCCAGGACGGGCCTGACCCAGGAGCTCTTGGCGCGGATACAGCAACGCGAAGGCTTCTACAACCTCATCGCCTTCCTCAAGTGCGCCGTGGACGAGCCTCGTTACGAGCTCTACGACCTGCGCAAGGATCCGCTCGCGCGCCACGACCTCGCCGCGAAGAACCCCGAGAAGCTCGCGCAGATGAAGGCCCGGCTCGAGCTGGAGAAGCAGCGTCGTGAACGAGCCAGGAGCAACGCCCACCCGCCGACGCAGGCGGTGGAACTGTCCCCCGAGACCGTGATGGACATCGAGGCCCTGGGCTACTCCGGCAACACGGCGGACTGACCCCACTCTGCCGAGAGGGGCGTGCGAGGGCGTAGCGGCCGGAAGCCGGCGCGCGCGGGCTCGGAGTTCATGGGACTGCTCTCCGCGCCGAGCGCATGAGGAAGCTCGGCAACACCCCCGCCCACGCGGCTGGCGCGTACGGGGATCGAGCCGCCACTCACGGGCGAGAGGGCCGTCCGAGGGCGACGAGGATCACTCCCATCCGGGCCATGAGGTCCCCGTCAGGTACCGCCCCGCGATCGACAGGAGC
Source organism: Planctomycetota bacterium (assembly GCA_013140785.1). Lineage (GTDB taxonomy): Bacteria > Planctomycetota > UBA1135 > UBA1135 > JABFRZ01. Next base: position 9,908 of record JABFRZ010000223.1, read on the forward strand.
CGATCCAAGTCCGAAGCGCCCGGTGCGGAGTTCCCCTTGAAGGCTGCGATGCCCTCTTCGACGGCCAGGAGTCGCCCGAGGCAAGCGTCGATCGTCCCCTGAGCGAAGTATGTGCTCTGGTCCGGATCGTCCCGGTCGTAGCCCGGGTCCGCGATGTCGTCGATGAACGCCTGGCGCCAGGCCGGCTCTATGCGCGTGGTCTCGTTCCAGTCGTTCCAAGTGGCGATGAAGGCCCAGTTGCAACCCTCGTCGGCGGCACTGGACGAATCATCGATGACGGACTCCCAGCTCGACTCGTGCATGTCCAGGGACTCGGACAGCACGCGCATGCACGCCGCAGGGCTGGCGATGTACTTCTTGCCCCAACCCGAGACCGCCGTGTCGTCGAAATCCGGATAGACGAAACCGATGGACAGACGCGTGGTGTCGTCGGCGGCCGCCCACTGCAGCGGCCTCTTCGCGAGAGCCAGGGCATAGGAATCGCCCAGCGAGCCCGCCGGCGCGGGACTGACCGCGATCGGAGTCGGGCAATCCGCCAAGTTGCAGAAGGACGAGTACTTGCGCAGGTCGTGCGGGCTGGCGAACGAGAACGGGAACCACGTGGTCATGCCCGTGAAGCTCTCGAGGTAGGGATCGGTGTAGTCCGCCTGCGAACTCAGGCGGGTGTCGGATGATAGGCGCCCACGAGCGGCAGGTTGTCCGCCGAGTCCTCGGTTGAGCAGGCCGCGTCGCGACGGCTGTTGGCACGGTAGTCGTCCGGGTCGTGCTGCATGTCCGAGCAGTCCTCGGGACAATTGTCGCAATCGGCGTTGACGCTGAACGGCGTCGAGTTCCAGCTGCGCCACTGGTTGACGCCGTTCCAACCCGGGTAGCTGCCGTCGCTGGCCAGCGGGGCACGGTAGTTCGAGTAGTAGTCCGCGACCACGAACGCCTTGGGGTTGCCAGTGATTCCGTTGAGCTCTCCCACCTGGACGAAGTCGAGCTCCAACACGGTCGTATCCGTGACGGCCATCTCGAACTGGACCGTGAGCGAGGTAACGGCGTTCGAGCTCACCTTGAAGGGGATGCGTGGGCTGGTTGCATCGGGAACCGTCTGCACGAAGGTCCACTTGCCGGCCGTGATGTCGGCCGGATAGAGCGTCTGGCTCGCGATCGGTGAGGCGCCGCTGATCCCGGCTCCCGAGGGAACCAGCGACAACTTCACCGAGGTCAGGACGGCCGTGCTATCCACCTTGAACCAGGCCCCTGCCTCCATCTTGTGGTGATAGTGCGGGGTCCCATTCGTGCCTCCCATGCCCAGGGCCTGGAAGACTTTGGCCGTACCGGAGGCCACCGACACCTCGACTGAGTTGTCGCCGTAGTAGGCATCGTCCGAGCTCCCGCGCGAGAGGGACCCGGGAGTCACCATCCACCCGCCGGGAGTCCAGGAGGGGAGCCCCTGCTGTTCGAGAAGGGGGTCGTAGGTCTCGAAGCTCCCGTCAGCAACCGCCAGATCGCCGTACTCGAAAACTCCGAACTTGGCCGCGTCGAAGTAGAGATCCCCGGTGCCGCTGTTGACCACGCACACCATCGACATGACCGCGGTGTTCGACTGCAGCCTGCTGTCGTAGGGGCTGACCGGCTCGGTCGTGATGTACAGCCACTTGTTGCGCGGAACATCGGCGCCGTCGATCCATGGACTGGTCTTGGCCACGTTGGTGGAGACCCCGCCCGAGGTCCGGGAGTTCAGCTCGAGGTAGAACTTGCCGCTGAAGTTGGAGGCTACGTAGACCCAGCCTCCGAACTCCAGCTTGCGTCCGAATTCGGTGCTGGGCGGAGCAGTCAACACGCCGCCGCTCGTGGAGAGATCGTAGTACTGCCACATGCTGTGGGTCGCGGCCGAGCCAGACTTCGAGAACTTGGCCACTCCCCCGCTGCCCGACGGGTTGCTGGCCCAGGTCCAGATGGTGCCGCTCGTCTTGGACCACCCGTTCAGATTCGTGGTGAAGTCGGGATTGGTGATCGTGACGGACTGCCGGATTTCGGCTCGTCCGACTGCCGCGAACGCGGTCAAGGCCAGCGTGGAAAGAAGGGAGTGACGACCACTGACTTGTTGCATGGAGTTTGGCCCTCGTGCCTTGGGGCGCGCTTCCATTCTCCTCACAGAATGCGCTCCCCGACGGAACCCACAATGGGGGGGGGGAGTTGGAAGTCAAGACGGCTCCGACACCGAGCACGGCATCCGCGGTCCTTGTCCGGTATGGAAAGCCTCGCGCCCCGTTCTCCTCACCCGGCGCCGCCGAGGTTCGAGCGCGAAGTTCTCCACAACTTCTCCTGCGCCATGGTCGGAGGGCTGGATCGTCTTCCCCTTCGCGTGGCTTGTCCC
>JABFRZ010000619.1 GCA_013140785.1 Planctomycetota bacterium
GCTCGAGGACGCCGGGCGCGGCACCTGCCACGTCGAGGTCAAGAGCACCACCCTGGTCGAGGGCGCCGTCGCGCTGTTCCCCGACGCCGTGACGGAGCGCGGCACGAAGCACCTGGGCGAGCTCGCGCGCCTCGCGCGGCGGGGCGAGCGCGCGGTGCAGTTCTTCTTCGTCAACCGCGCCGACGTCGAGCGCTTCCGCCCCGCCGACGCGATCGATCCCGAGTACGGCCGCGCCCTGCGCCGCGCCGCGGCCGCCGGAGTCGAGCTCGTGGCCTACACGACGCGCGTCGAAGCGCGCCGGCTCGAACTCCTCCGGCCGATCCCGGTCGAGCTCGCGGCCTCGCGCGGGGCGGGCCGTGGGCGGATCCCGCGGCGCGGGATAGTCTCTCCGACGGATTCCAAGGTCCCCGATCCTCGTGAAGGTAGGGGAAACATGGAGGAAGGAAGATGATCATTCGCCTCGTCGCGGTCTTGCTCGCGGCGACCGCGTCGTTCTCGGGCTCGAGCGGAGAGACGCCCCAGCAGCTCCTCGAGCGAATGAAGGACGTCTACGCGGACTGCAAGACCTACCGTGACTCGGGCGTCACGCAGACGGTCTTCTTCTCGGACAGAGGCCCGCGCACGGTCCGCAAGCCCTTCACGACAGCCTTCGTGCGTCCGCGCCGCTTCCGTTACGAGTTCCGCGACAGGAGGGGCGAGTACGAGTTCGACCGCTACCTGATCGCGTGCGACGGCCCGGACGTTCGCGTGTGGTGGGACGTGAGGCCTGGCGTCAACACCGATCGATCCCCCGAGGCGGCGCTGTCCGCCGCGGCCGGAGTGTCGTCCGGGTCTTCCTACAAGATCCCACCGCTCTTGATGCCGGACGCGCCCTGGACTCCCCTGAGGGGCAATCCCCTGGTCGGACTCCGGAACCTGAAGCGGCTGGAGAACGGCGAGATCGGGGGCCAGGCCTGTCTACGCATCGCCGGAGATCGGGACGGGGACCCCATCACCCTCTGGATCGAGGAGGAGCGCATGCTCCTGAGGCGGATCGAGGAGCAGTGCCAGTCCACCGACTACCGGACGGAGGAGACTACCGACTTCCAGCCCGAGATCGACGTGGTGATCCCGGACGAGCTCCTGCGCTTCGATCCTCCGGAGAGCGCTCGAGAACCGTCGGTCGCCTCCGTGCCTCCGCGTTCGCGCGAAGCGGAGCCGACTCCGGAGCAGATCCTCGAGGCGATGAAGGACGTCTACGCCAGGTGCCGGACCTACATGGACACGGGGGAGGTGCACGAGGTGTTCGTCGACGACTCGAGACGGCGCACGATCCGCAAGCCCTTCACCACCGCCTTCGTGCGCCCAGACCGCTTCAGGTACGAGTTCCGGGACCGCGCCGGCGAGGAAGAGTGGAACCGCTACCTGGCCTGGAAGGAGGCCACGGAGATCCGCTCCTGGCGGGACATCAAGCCGGGCATCGAAGTGCACGATTCCCTGCGGATGGCCCTGAGCGGTGCGGGAGTGCTGTCGGGCGGCTCCGCGAGCGTCGTTCCATCCCTGCTGATGCCCGTCGAACTCGGCATGCTGGCGCAGCTCGCTCTGGAGGAGCTGGAGCGCCTGGAGGACGGTGAGAGGAACGGAGTCGCGTGCTACCGCATCCTCGGAAAGCAACGCGATGCCCCGATCCTCCTGTGGATCGAGAAGGAGCGGTTCCTGCTCCGGAGGAGCGAACGGCAGTCGCAGATCCCCGGGTATCTGGTGGAGACGACCACCGACTATCTGCCCGAGCTCGACGCCGAGGTTCCCGCCGAGGTCCTGCTGTTCGATCCTCCGGAGCGCCGCTAGCCCGAGCGGGCTTGCGCCGCGGCTTCCACCTCCCCGGCGGAACGCGGATCGCCGTCAGCGAGCACGAAAGACGAGGCCGCGCTCCTTCCCGCCAGGCTGGCATTGCGCCGCGTGTTCGGAGCCGCGTGGACCGGCAAGCAGTGCTGCGCGGGCCGGAGCTCGGGCCCTACGCGCGCGCCGGAGCCGCGAGCTCCTCACGCGCACGGCCGGCGAGCGAGCGCCGGTAGATCGCGTAGGTGCTCCAGCACATGAAGGGCAGCACCAGCGCGCCGAGCACGGGGATCGGCTGGAGCACGATCACCGCAAGGTGGATCACCCTGACGATCCACCTCGTGGTGCAGCCACGCAGCGGCGGGATGTACCCGCGCAGACCCGCGACGAGATTGAGGCGGTAGTAGATCACGCCCGGGATCACGCCGAGCAGCGGGATCGCGCCCAGGCCGAGCGAGACGAGCAGCGTCTTCGGCAGGCGCGCCGCGAGCACGTCGAGGTAGCGCTCGAACTCGGCGGGACTCGCGAAGGTGACCCTGGTGCAAGTCGGACAGGCCTGCTGCACCGCGCACTTAGCAAGGCGCGAGGCACACACCGGGCAGCGCTTGCGGGCCACGAGGTCGAAGGCGTGGCGCGTCCGATCGTCGGTCGCGCGCTCCTTCGGCTGCCCGAAGACGCCCACCGCGCGCGGCGCCGCGACTTCGTGCTGACAGCCGTGGCAGCGCGTCGCGTGCGGTCGGAGCGGCGTCTGGCAGCCCGCGCAGGGCACCTTCGCGCGCTCCTCGCGCGCCGCCGCGCGCCGCCGCACGAGCCAGATCCCGAGCGTGGTCAGGAGCGACAGGACCAGCGCCGCGAGCGGGAAGATCACCAGGAACAGGATCCCGAGCACCGCCCACGAGTTCTCGGCCCAGGCCAGCAGCGACTGCAAGCCGATGTCGTCGCCCTCGTCGGCCTCGATCACGAGCTCGACCGCCTTGCGCCGCAACCCCGCCGCGAGCCAAGTCGAAGCGCCGATCACGAGCGCCCAGGCCGAGTCGAACGAGAGCCCCGCCTTCTGTATCGCTCCGATCGTCCTGGCCGTGTCCGCATCGATCACCGCGAACGACACCAGCATCGCCACGGCCGTCTTCACGAGGCCATCGACCTGCTCGAGGACCTGACGCACCTCCGGCGACTTCGCCGACAGCACCTCGAGCAACGCCCAGAACCCGAGCACCGCGATGCAGGTCGTACTCTGGAACCACTCCGGGCTCGCGCTCAGCGCCACAACGATCGAGTTGTCGCCGATCCACGGCAGCTCCGTGCCGAAGCGCGCCAAGAGCGCCGTCACGAACGCCGCCAAGAACGGCCGCGATGCAAAGATCGGCACGCTCGAGAGCGTGTAGAGAACCGCAGGCAGGCTCACGCGCCCTCCTTCTTACGCAATCCACCCCACGACTTGCACGGCGCGCTCGACGATTCGAGCGCTCATTCGCTGCGCGACCAGCGCACGGACACGGGCAGCGTGTCCCGGTCCACGCGCACTGAGGCCGAGCCCGAGCACCCTCGTCACAGGCGACCTTCGGCTCAACGGGCAGCATGCCAACGAGGGCACGGTCACCTGGCGAGGGTCTCCACTCGTGCGCGTGGAAGTGACCAGCCGCCTCGACAAGGAGTCGCGCCGGTCGTTCGAGCGAGACCAGCGATAGGACACAGGCGCCGTCGCCTGGTCCGCTGCGGGACGGGCGTGGCGCGATCGAAATGCGTCACGAGCGCGCCTTCGATCGGCCTCCCACCCACGGCGCCGCGTACGAGCACGCGCATGCTCGGAACGACGCGGCTCTCGGCGTCCGCCCCTCGCTGTGCTTCGATGGCCGCGCGCGCCTCCGCGACTGGCACGACGCCCGCGGGCGGCGGCGACGCCGGGTCGGGCGCGGCTCGAGTCAGCGCCGGATCGCTCGCGCGCCTCGGGAGGCCGCTCGATCGACTCCCGTCACGCTCCACGCGCAGCCCGAGAAACAACACCA
>JABFRZ010000460.1 GCA_013140785.1 Planctomycetota bacterium
AGGTCACGCGTACGGCACCGCTCCGTAGTGGATCCGCCATGAAGAACCTCACCGCCCTCACCGCTTTCACCACCCTCGCCGTGTTCGCCCTGTTTGGTCTTTCCTCCACCCAGTGCGCCCAGGAGGGCGCGCCTCCCATGAGCACTCCGCGCGGCTCGCGCCTCTCGAAGTCGGGCCACGACCTGACGCCGCTCTCGCCCGAACGCGTCAAGGAACTCGCCAAAGCCCTCGATCCGCTGGCGCTCGAGGTCACGACCTGCAGCGCCACCGAGTGCGCCGGCACGAGCCCGCTCAACCAGGAGAAGCGCAAGGGCGTGTTCGTGTCCGCGCTCGGCGGCCTGCCGCTCTTCCGCTCCGAGGACAAGTACGACAGCGGCAGCGGCTGGCCCTCCTTCACGCGCCCCCTCGACCCGGAGCACGTGCTCCTGCGCACGGACGGCGCGCACGGCATGCGCCGCATCGAAGTGCTCGACGCACGCTCGGGCGCGCACCTCGGGCACGTCTTCGACGACGGTCCGGCCCCGACCGGCAAGCGCTTCTGCATCAACGGCGCGGCGCTCTTGTTCGTGCCCGAGGGCGAGCCGCTCCCGCGCGAGTCACGTCCGGCCGTGACCGAGAACGCCTACTTCGCCGGCGGTTGCTTCTGGGGCGTCGAGGACGTGTTCCAGCAGATCCCGGGCGTGCTCGACGCGGAGTCGGGCTACATGGGCGGTGCGCCCGAGCAGCCGAGCTACAAGGCCGTGTGCTCCGGCACCACCGGTCACGCCGAGGCGGTCAAGGTCGTCTTCGATCCATTGAGGGTGAGCTACGACGAGCTCCTGAAGTACTTCTTCGCCAACCACGACGCGACCACGCTCGACCGCCAGGGCCCCGACCACGGGACTCAGTACCGCAGCGCGGTTTTCGCGGACACTCCGGCTCAGCTCGCGGCCGCGCAGAAGTTCGTGGCCGAGCTCCAGGCCTCGGCGCGCCATGCGCAGCGCAAGATCGTCACCCAGCTGGTCCCGCCGGGCCCGCGCTTCTGGCCGGCCGAGGACTACCACCAGGACTACCACCTGAAGCACGGCGGCTCGTGCCGCGTGAAGAGCGAATGAGCGGGGCCGCGCCGGCGGGTCACGAGCACGCGCCGCTCGAACCACTCTTCGCGATGTCGGTTCGCCTGCTCGAGTGTGCGAAACCTGCGGCGCGACGCGCGGCGGTGGACCCCCCGGCGGCGGCAATCCGGTCGAGCCGACCTCGTGCTTCCGCGCGACCAAGCTCGCGCCCGATCACCCCGGCCTGAAGGCACTCGGGATCGTGAAGTAGCGCGCCGCGGAGCGCGAGTTCCCTTCTGCCCGCGCCTGTTCGCGAGCTCCGCTCCGCAACGCCCTGCGGGGCGAGCTATTCCGACTCCTGCTCCGAGGTCCTGACGAGGAACAAGCCCTTGCTCTTGTCCGTGATGCCGAGTTCGGCCTCGAGATCCGCGGAGATGAGAATCTCGCCGCGATCGTTGACGGCAGAGAGGTAGATGTAGCCGAGCGTCCGCTCGTTGCCGGGCGCAACCGTGATTCTCTGGCCCGAGCTCAGGATCGGACGGAGACTCTCCGGCCGGCCTGCGTAGAGCGTGACCGTGGGTGCGCCCGAAGCTGCGTGGGTGCTCCCGACGAAGGCCATGACTCCCGCCGGCGAGGTGAGCGGGCCGCTGAAGATGCCTGCGGGTTGATTCGAGGGATCAGCGGGCATTCGGAGCGGCATCAGCGCCTCAGGAGGACCAATCCGGATCTCGGTTGGAACTCCGGAACGGTCCGAGGCGACCACGACGAGGCGACCATCGTCCAGCAGAGAGACCGCTGGGCGCGAACCGAGGTTGTGCAGCTCGACCAGTCCACCGGGTCTTCCCGCGAGCACCTTCTGGCCTTCAATAATGCACACTACGCCCGATCCGCCGATGCCCACTGCGGCGCCGTCACGAGCGATGAGGTCGAGACTCGACGGACTCGCGAGCCAGACGCCCTGGCCGGCGCCGCCCGGCCCTGAGTACGCCAACTGGAGCAAGGATTGGTCCCCGCTGAGGCATCCAGATTGGGGCGGTTGAATGCCGGTGATCTTGAGCGTGCCGTTCCCCGGAAGGCCGGGCGCTGCCTGTCCGACTTGCGCCAGGATGCGACGAGACTCGTCATCCACGAGAGAGAGTGTCTTTCGCTGGTCCTGCACGAAGAGGAATTTCCCGGTGGAAGTCATCACCGCCCATTCAACTTCGCGAGGAAGGTCTCGATTGCTCCTCGCCGGTTTCCATTCGCTGTGCGGGGCGGATTCCCCCTTCCGAGCGCGAGGATGGCTCTGGCTCATCAACCCGATGGGTCTCGTACCGGCCTCATCGGCCAGCCAGTATCCGGGAACAGCGGAGCCCTGATTGGCCTCAGTCCTGACACCCCCGACCAGCATGCCGAGCGCGCCGTTGTCTCCGAGCCAGATCTGCCTGATAGTCTGCACCATCACGGGACCGTACTCGGTGACGATCATCTCGAAGGGATGCTTGCGGTAGACCCCCATCGCTTCGACGCCGGGGGCTCGATCCCCCGTGGCGAGGATGCGTCGTAGCGCCTCCGGTCGACCCATCCAGACACCCGACCAGGGTTGTTCCGGTCGAGATGCCGTGAGCATGAGGGCGATGTCGCCGCTCTCATTGAGCTGCCCCTCGAACTGGATCGGGCCCGGGGCCGCCGCGACGTCGGCGGGCACTCCGTCAGGGTGAGAGTTGCCGCACACGAGGGTGGCGATGCGTTCACCGCCTTCGAGGCGACTCCAGAGGAGCGTGGTGACTCGAGCCGCGGAGGAAGACGTCGGCTCCGCCCCGGACGAGAATCCTTCGGGAGAAGACCCGCTCGAAGGTGTCGCGGAGTCGTGTGACGTCGAGGACGCCGCATGTGCCTTCTGCGCTGTGCCCACCGCCTTCGAGACCGTTTCGAGGACCATTCCGACCTCGGCGCCGTGCTCCTTCGCAGTCTGCTGGATGGCCTCGCAACCCGAGGCCGAGCCGAAAGCGAAGAGAAGGAAGGGAAGGAGGCGGAATTGAATCTTCATGAGACTGACCCTCTTGGTATCCGCGGGTGGAGCGGCGGTGGATGTGCGCTCGTAGGCGCTCGCCATCCTCAGGGGCGAAGGGCCCGCTCACCCACGGAGCTCCGGCTACCTTCTGCGGGGAAGCCGGCTACTCGGCTCCGCGCAGGTGCTTGTCCATCCGGCGACGCAGCTTCATGTGCGCGCGCCGGTAGAGCTCCATCGCCGCCTCGACCGTGGAACGTCCGAGGCGCTGGCGCACGAACTCCCAGTCGCCTTCGTAGTAATCCTTGAGCAGGATCACCTCGCGATAGTCGGGCGGGTCCAGACGCTCGAGGTAGGAATCGATCAGCTCCATGAACTCGGCGTGCACCGTGATCTCGGAGGGCGTCTCCTGGGGCTTCCGCCCCGGCGGCTCGATCTGGGTGCTGTCGAGGGGCACCTCGCGCCGGCGGTCGCGGCGATCGGCCTTCCAGTAGCTCACGCGGTCGCGCACCTGGTTGCGGGCGATGGCCCGGAGCCAGAGCAGGATGCTGGCGTGGTCTTGGAGCTCGATCTCCTGGAGCTTGCGCTCGGCCACGAGGTACACGGCCGACATCAAGTCGTCGACCGTGTCGAAGCGCCTGAGGAACGACCCCATCTCGATGCGCAGGATGCGTCGGAGGCGCTCCTCGTAGCGCTGGTAGAGCTCGTGCAGTGCCTCGCGCCGCCCGCTCTTGAATTCATGCACGAGCTCCATCGAGCGTGTCAGCTCGGGCAGGGTGGGGAG
>JABFRZ010000635.1 GCA_013140785.1 Planctomycetota bacterium
GGCCCGTCTCGGCCGTGGCGACGCGCGCGCCGCTCGCACTCGTGTAGACGTGCTCGCTCGGCGTCGGCCGCCCCGCGAACGCCCGCGCGGTCGAGGGCGGCCCGAGCGAAACGCAGCACAGGCCGAGGGTCGCCAGGGCGATGACGCCCACGACCAGCGCGATCAGCACGTTGCGACGGCAGAAGTTCATGGATTCATCTCCGCCTAGTAGCAGCCCGTGGTGAAAGTCGCGTAGCGAGGCGAAGCGTGCGTTCGCGCTGCAAGGAGAGCGACAGAGCGACGGCGGAAGCGGCCTTTGTGGCCGCTGAGCACGGCGCGACGAGCTCGACACCGCAGCGCGAAGGCACGCGAAGCCGCAGTAGCGACTTTCACCACGGGCTGCTAGTCTCCGCGCTGCGTATTCTCCGCCCTTCAAGTCCTGCCTGCCGTGCAAGCGAGCGCTTGATGGAAGATCAGAACGGGCCCGGGCCGGAACCCATCTGGGGCCGAGGTGTCTGGCGCGGCGCGCGTGTGTCGAACGAGCGGTTGAACTGGGTGAGGATGCGCTGCTCCACGACCTTGCGGATCTTGTTGCCCGTCGGGCTGATGGTGTAGGTCACGCGCGCCTCGACCACGCACACGTGCACCGGGCCGTCCTGGTCCTGGCGCCCGGACGAGAGGCTGATGCGCGCATCGGGCAGGGCCAGCGCCGCGGCATACGTGCCCGCGCCGTGCAAACCGGCCGCGACGACCCAGATGTGGCCGTTCGCGCGGCGCTGGGCGACGATGACGCCGTAGGTCTTGCTGAGGGGTTGGTCCTCCGGATCCGCCACGAAGACGTCCGTTCCCACGCGCAGAGCCCAACGCCGTTCGCGGATCTCCGCGGCTTTGGAAGGATCGAGCCTGCGGAGCTGGTCGGGGCCCTCGACGAACGAGCTGAAGGCGTCGGACAGGAACGGATCGGGCAAGATGAACGCGATCTCGGGGTCCGGGCGGGTCGTTCCGGGCGGCTGGCAAGGCAGGCACCCGAACATCTGCGCCAGGATCAGGTCCGTGCCGTGGTTCGCGATCGGGCTGGCGATCGCCACCACGGCCTTCTCGTCGCGAACCCGCTCCCAGATCTCGTCCTGGAACCTGCGCGCGTCGTCACGGGTCGCTCGCAGGAGCAGGGATGCGAACTCGGAAGTGACCCGGGGGCCCTGGCTGTTGAGATGGCGCTCGACGGCGGAATAGGCCTCCGTGTCGAAGTTCGAGTTGCAGACGGTGTTGTCTACCTCACGCGAGCCGACCAGGCAGTGCACCTTCTCGCGGGCGACGAGCGCCGACAGCAGTGTCGGACGGACGAAGATCGGCACGTAGGCCAGCCCCTGGTGGAAGAGGCTGAGGAAATCGTCCAGCGCTTCGAGCTCGCTGATGTAGATCGAGACGTCCTTCCCCTCGGCGATGTTTTGCAGCTTGCGGCGATCGATCGGGCGCTTCGGGATCTCGCCAAGCGCGACGCCGCGTGCCTCGAGAGCCTCGGCGTGGGCCTGGGCGACTTCGCGCTCGAGCGCGACCCAGCCCTTCAAGCGCTTGAAGTGTTCGTCGAGCAGTTGTCCGAGGCGCAGCTCACGAGTCATGGGCATCCTCCGAGGGGGACAAGAGAGCGAAGACGACAGGCGAGAGCAGGACGCCGAGCCTGTCCTCCAGGGTCCCTTCATTGCCGGCAGAATCGCGCCAGGACAGTCTGGTCGTGGATAAATTCAGACAGAAGCAGTCGATTCTTCACAGGCCGAATTCATGGGGCAATCGAGAGATTCCAACCCTCGGTTCGGGTGAGCTGTCAGACTTGCGCCAGCGGTCGCCAGGGCCTCCGGGGCGGGCCGTCGGGGGCGCGTTAGCGCCGCGCTCTAGCGCGAGAGCGCCGCCGCGAGCGGCACGGCGACGCGCTCGACCTTCACGGGATCGACCTGCATCTCCTGGAAGGGCGTGAACGCGGGCACGAGCAGGTCGCGCCGCAGCTCGAGGCACAGGGTCTGTCCGCGGTGGCGCCGGGCGAGCACGCCCGCCAGCGTGTCGGGGTGCAGCGAGTAGGCGCCGTTGAGCGCGACCTCGAGGCCAGCCGCGGCGAAGGCCGCGCGCACGCGCTCGACCAGCTCGTCCGACGCGAGGCGCGTGCCCTCGGGCGTGTCCACGATCAGATCGACCGGCGCGCGCAACGGCCAGATCTCGAAGCGCTCGGGGGCGTAGGCCGCGCGCAGGTGCGCGACGATGCGCTCGTCCACCGGGACTTCGACCGAGCGCGGGGCGTAGGTGTGGACCATCACGGCCGTGCCACCCTGCCCGCACACGAGGTCGCAGGCGCTCTCGACCAGCGCGCGATAGGCGCGGTAGCGCGCGAGCAGGAGTTCGAGGTCCGCCGGGTCGCGCACCCAGGCGTGCACTCCGGGGGTCAGCTCGCCCGCGGCCGACGCGCGCGGAGCGGTCTGTGCATCGAGCACGCGGTTGCAGTCGACGAAGGTGCGCGGGAGCAAGCAGCGAATCACCGCCGCACAGCGGCGCGGATCGGCCGCGACCACGCGCTCGGCGACACGCAGCGCGACTTCGGGCGCCCCGACGTCGGTGTTGACGAAGAAGAACTCGCGCAGATCCGCCGGGAACGTCCCGCGCAACGCGTCGCGCAGCCGGTCGAAATCCGCCGCCCGCGTGGCGCCGTGGGGCACCTCGAGCAGGAGCTCGGGCCGCTCGCTCGCCTCTGCGCCGCGCACCAGCGCGACCTCACAAACGTCCGGGATGGAGCGCATGGGACTGAGCACGCTAGCAGGCGCGGCGCCGGGCACCAGCGCGCGCGCCGATCCCGGAGCGGAGCCCAGGTAGGCGCGCCGAACTTTGTGCGCCGGATCTTGGCCGAAGCGCGCCCGCTCCGTCGCCTTCGGGAGCGGAGCTCCCCATGTCGCGACTCAAGCCTGCTATTCTCGCGCCCGCATGGGACCCGACCCGAAGGAGCGCTCCTTGGGGGACGCTCGGCGGAGCGAGGAGACGCGCGCCCTGTGCGCGGCGGAGCCGGGCGATGGCGCGCAGAACGCGCGGCTGTTCGAGCTCGTGTACGCCGAGCTGCGGCGCCTGGCGGCGCGCTGCCTCGCGGACGAGCGCGAGGGCCACACGCTGCAGCCGACGGCGCTCGTGCACGAGGCGTATCTCGAGCTCGTCGGACAGGGGGACCTGCCCGTGAAGGACAAGCAGCGCTTCCTCGCGATCGCGGCCACGGCCATGCGCCGAACCCTGATCGACCACGCGCGCGGCAAGGCGCGCGCGAAACGCGGCGGCGGCTGGAAGAGGGTCGAGCTCGAGCCCGAGGTCTCCCCCACCGAGTCCGAGCCGCTCGACCTCGGGCAGCTCGACCGCGCGCTCGAGGCCCTGCGCGCGCACTCCGAAGAGCTGGCGCGGCTGGTCGAGCTGCGCTTCTTCGCCGGCTTGCCGATGAGCAGCGTCGCCGAGGTCATGGGGCTCTCCGAGCGCAGCGCGGGCCGCGAATGGAGCTTCGCGCGCGCGTGGTTGCAGCGCTGGCTCGAGGAGCACCACGATGGACGCGCGTGAGCGCTTCGCCGCGGCGCGGCGCATCTTCCTGGCGGCGGGCGAGCACGAGGGCGAGGAACGCAGCGCCTTCCTCGCGCGCGAGTGCGCGGGCGACGAGGCCCTGTTGCGCGAGGTGCGCGCGCTGCTCGAGGCCGAGCGCCGCGCCGATCCGCGCATGGACCAGCCCGCGCTGGCGAGCCTGCTCGGCCTCGGAAACGACTCGCGCGCGGCCGGGCCCGAGACGATCGGCGAGTTCAAGATCCTCGGCGTGCT
>JABFRZ010000101.1 GCA_013140785.1 Planctomycetota bacterium
GATCTCGGCCCGCGCGCCGGCGCCGACCGAGAGCATCGTGATCACCGAGCCGACGCCGAAGATCATGCCGAGCATGGTCAGGAACGAGCGCAGCTTGTTGCGTCGCAGCCCGCGCAGGCCCTGGCCGAGGATCTCGAGGGTGCGTTCGAGGCTCACGCGCGACCTCCAGCCGCCAGCGTGGGAGACAGCGTGGCCGAGGAACGCGACTCGGGCGCGCCATCGCGCACGATGCGTCCGTCCTGCATCACGAGCACGCGCGGCAGCGCGGCCGCGATCTCGGGGTTGTGCGTGACCATCACGATCGTTCGCCCCTCGCGGTGCATGTCGCGGAAGAGCTGCATGACCTCGGCACCGTTCTTCGAGTCGAGGTTACCGGTGGGCTCGTCGGCCAAGAGCAGCGCGGGCTTGTTGACCAGGGCGCGCGCGATGGCGACGCGCTGGCACTCGCCGCCCGAGAGCTGGGTCGGATACGAGCCGAGGCGGTGCATCATGCCCACCGAGCTCAGCAGCTCCTCGCAACGTGGGCGGCGCGTCTTGCGCGGCGAGCCCTGGTAGAACAGCGGCAGCTCGACGTTCTCGAGGACGGTCAGCTGCGGGATGAGCTGGAACGACTGGAACACGAAGCCGATCGAGCGGTTGCGCACGCGCGCCAGCTCGTCGTCGTCGAGCTGCGCCACGTCACGTCCGCTCAGGCGGTAGGAGCCCGCGCTGGGGCGGTCGAGGCAGCCGAGGATGTTGAGCAGCGTCGTCTTGCCCGAGCCCGATGCGCCGACGATGCCGAGCAGCTCGCCCTGGTGCACCACGCAGTCGAGGCCGTCCAGGATGCGCAGCACGTTGTCGCCGGCGCGGAACTCCTTCACCAGGCCCGACAGCTCGAGAACGGCTTCGCGCACGCTTCACTCCGCCGGGGGCGCGCCGGGCAAGGGGGCTTCGGTTGCGTGCTCGGGCTTCTTACCTGGGGCGGCGCGGCTGGCCTCGCCCTCCGCGCGCGGGTCGTACAGGAGCAGCTCATCACCCTCCGCGAGGCCCTCGAGAACCTGCACGCTGTGTGCGTTGTTGCGGCCGATCTTGACCTCGCGTTCCTCCGTCCGCGCGCCCTGGATCAGGAAGGCCAGGTGCTTGCCGCCCTCCGGCACGATCGCGTGGATCGGGACGAAGAGCACGTCGGACAGCGTCTCGATCGCGACCTCGGCCTTGGCCGTGATGCCTGCGCGCAACTCGCCGCTGAAGGGATCGAGCGTGACCTCGACCTTGAAGGCCTTGTTGGACTCGTCCGACCAGTTGTTCGAGGTCGCGACGGAGGCGATCTCGGTGATCTTGCCGGTGAACGATTCGCCCTTGCGCGCGTCCACCGTGACGATCACCGGCAAGTCCAGCTTGATCTTGTCGATGTCGTCCTCGTGGATCTGCAGCAGCACCTGCATGCTGCTGAGGTCCGGGATCGTCACCAGGGTCTGACCCTGGTAGGCGCTGTTGCCGACCTTGACCTCCTGGCGCCACCAGGGGTTCTCCGGATCGCCGTAGTGGACGATGCCGGGGTTCTCGGCCTTGATCGTGTAGTGCCCGAGCTCGGTGCGCTGCTGCTCGAGTCGGTTCTTGGTCGAGGTCACCTGCCGATCGCGCTGCGCCAGCGCGGCCTGCTTCTCCTTCAGGTGGATGTCGGCCTTCTTGCGCGCGTTCTCGAGCTCGCGCACGGCGTCCTTGACGTCGCTCTCCTTCTTGGTGCGCTCCATGCGCGTGGTGTAGGCGTGATGGAGCTCGAGTTCCTTCCTGGCATTCTCGTCGTTGATCTCGGCCTCGCGCAGGAGGATGCGCTCCTCTTCCTCCTGGATGCGCGTCAGGAAGCCCTGCGTGACCAGCTCGGGCACCTGCTGGAAGCGTTCCTTGGCGCGCTCGAGCTGGGAGGTGGCCTTCTCGGCCGCGAGCTCGAGCTTGCGTAGCTCGTTGGGCGCGTCGCCTTGCTCGTAGCGTTCCAGGGTGAGCTGCGCGAACTCCAGCGTGAGCTCGGCCTTCTCGATCGAGGCCTGGTTGTCGCGCTCCTGGATCTCGAGGTTGGCCTTGGCCGCGTCGAGCTCGATCTCGTACTGCAGCAGGCTGTTCTCGAGCTCCGAGATCTGCTGCTCGAGCTGGGTCTTGTCGAACTCGACCAGCACGTCGCCGACCACCACGCTCTTCCCCTCCTCGACCAGCACGGCGATCGTGCCCTGGCCCTTGAACTTGGGCGAGATCTTCACGTTGTCCTTGGCGGCGAGGTAGCCGTTCTCCTCGACCACGATGCGCAACGGGCCGCGCTCGACCCGGCAGCGCGTGGAGCTGGCCGGGCCCGCGCCCGGCCCCGCGGCCTCGGCCTTGCCCCAGATCAGCCAGCGGCCGGAGAGTCCCAACCCGAGCACGGCAGCCACGCCGATCCACGCCGTTTTCTTCATTGCTTCCACATCCCGTCATCTCCCACGAACAAGATTCCGAGGTCGCGCATGAGCTGCAGGCGCGCGATCTCGTAGCCGACCTGCTCGTCGATCAGCGCGTTCTGCGCGTCGAGCAGGGACTGGTTGGCCTCGACCACGTCGCGGTTGGGCAGCTCGCCGCGCTCGAAGCGCAGCTCCGCGATGCGCAGGTTCTTGGTCTGGTCCTCGATCAGCTGGCGCTGGATCTCGAGCGATTGCAGGCGCCGTTCGAGCTCGCGGAACGAGCTCTGGATCCTGACGCGCAGCTGGTCCACGAACTCTTCGAGCTCGCGCCGCGAGCGTGCCAGCGAGATCTCGGCCGAGCGGTAGGCGTTGCGCTGCCGGACGCGATCGAGCGGCAGCCCCAGGGTCACGCTCAAGGTCGAGTCGGTGCGTTCGAGGTCCTCGCCGCCGAGCCTGTCCACGGGATCGGTGGCGTAGCTCGTGCCGAGCGCCAGCTCGAGGTCCGGCAGGAGCGCGTTGCGCGCGAGGCGCAGGCCGCGCTCGACGTCCTCCAGCTGCTCGCGGCGGTTGCACAAGTCGAGGCGGTTCTCGAGCGCTACCTCGACGGCCGAGCGCGCATCGTAACGCACCGGCGTGAAGAGCGGTGAAGCGGGCTCGACGTCCACGGGCTGGTCCTCGGGCAGGCCCAGGAAGATGCGAAAGTTGTCGAGCTCCAGCAGCAGGCTCTCCTGGGCCTCGAGCTGCGCGTTGCGCGCGGTCAGCTCGCTGCGCCGCGCGCGCAGGACGTCCAGCTCGCTGGTGCGTCCGACCGCGAAAAAGGCCTCGGCCTGGCGGCGCCCGAACTCGTTGTTCTCGAGGTTGCGGCGCTGGTTGTCGATCGACTGCTTGCGGTTGACCAGGTCGTAGAAGCGGCGCGCGACGTCGATCGAGAAGTCCTCGCGGAACAGCTCGAACTCGCGCAGGGCGTACACCAGGCTGCGCTCGGCCTGGATCAGCGGCTCGTGCGTGACCGCGTAGCCGCCGCCGCGCAGGAGCGGCTGCGCCAGGCTCAGCGAAACGAACGAGGCGTAGCTGCCGGACTGGCCCTCGGCCGCCTGGGCCGTGCTGCTGGCTTGGAGCGCGAGGCGTGCGCCGGTGGGAAGGATCTGCGAGAACGAGAAGCCCACGTCGCCGGAGTTCGAGTCCGGGCTACCCGCCGGTTCGTCGAGCAGGTACGAGAGCGCCAGCGCGAGCTGCGGCGCGAAGCCGTGGCGCACGTCGAGCAACGAGAGCGCTTCGCGCTCGAGCGCCTCGGAATGGGTTGTCGAGTATTATCGGATCAATGGCGAGACCTTGAACGCCCTTGCGCGCGCCGTAGTGGCGGCTGAAGCGGTCGATGGCGCGGCGATGAAGACGAC
>JABFRZ010000209.1 GCA_013140785.1 Planctomycetota bacterium
GCTGGCGGAGCTCGCGCGCGTGCTCGCACCGGGCGGGAGGCTGCTGCTCGATCTCATGAATCCGGCGCGCGTGAAGGCCACGCTCGTGCCCGAGTCGCGCACCCGGCGCGGCGCGCTCGAGATCCACGAGCGGCGTCACCTCGAAGGCGGCGGCACGCGCGTCGTGCGCGTCGTGAAAGACGTACACGTGCAGAGCGACGATGGCGGCGAGCGCCGCTGGCGCGAGGACGTGCGCCTGTACGAGCCCGACGAGCTCGATCTCCTCCTGGCGCAAGCAGGCTTCGGCCGCTTGCGCCGCGAGGGCGACTTCGACGGCCAGGCCTTCCGCGCGGATTCGCCTCGTCAGATCGTGTGGGCTCAACGGGGCGCGCTCGCGAGCGACTGAGAGCTCGGGCTCGAGGGATCGTCTGGCGCGCGATCCTCGCGCGCTCGTTCCGATTCTTGCTCGGGCTCTGAGTCCCAACGAAGTTCGAACTCCGTTCGACGGAAGCACCCGGTTCGCGGAGTGCTCGCGCCGTCTAGGCTGGCTGCGCCCGAGCTCGCCTGCCCCGAGAATCGACGGGCGCTTCCCTCACCCGATTCCACGCACGCAATGGGACACAGACGTCATCCGTGGGGCACCCTTCTGCTGCTCCTTCCGCTGCTTCCGGCTGCCCAGTCACCCGCGGCCGACACGAGCAAACTCACGCTGGAGCTCGAGCGGCTCGAGCAACGCATCGCCGAGGAGCGCAAGAGCTGGTTCGAGTTCAAGCTGCAGGCCAAGAGCGAGGCGGAGCGCGCCGAGCTGAACGCGGCCTTCCCGCGCGACGAGTTCGTGGCCGAGCTGATCGCGCTCGCCCGCCAAGGCAAGGCCACTGACGTCGCCGCGCGCGCGTGGATCGACGTGCTGCGCATCAGCGGCTGGGTCGAGGACCGAGAGCTCCACTCTCGGGCCGTCGAGTGTTTGCTGGCCGAGCACGTCACCTCGCCCCACATGGGCACCCTCATCTCGATGCTGCTGTATGGCGCGCCCGCATGGGCCGCGCCGGTCGCGGCCGATGCGTTGCGCAAGATCATGGCCGCCAATTCGGATGCCGGCATGCGGCAGGAGTGCTTGGCCGAGCTGGCGCTCCTGCTCGGCACCGAGGCGACCTTCGGCGAGGCCGGACGGACGGAGGCCGAGGCGCTGCTCAGGCGCATCGAGGCGGAGTTCGGCGACACCGATTTCAATGCGATGACCGGCAGGCAGTTCGCGGCCGGCGCGCGCAACGAGAGCGAGCACCTGCGCGTCGGCCAGGTCGCGCCCGACTTCGAGGTCAACGACCAAGACGGCCTGCGCTTCAAGCTCTCCGACTACCGTGGCCGGGTCGTGCTGCTCGACTTCTGGGGCTTCGTCTGAAGGACCTGCATGGGGCTCCTGCCCCACAAGAAGGTGCTCGTGGAGCGCCTCAAGGACCAGCCCTTCACCTTCCTCGGCATGTTCGGGCGCGAGGGCGATCCCAAGGAGATCGCGGCGCGCATGAAGAAGGAGAACATCAACTGGCGCAACGCCCTCGATCTCGGCGAGGCCGAGGACGGCCCGCTGTGGAGCACCTGGGCCGTGCGCGGCTTCCCGCAGTTCTACCTGCTCGACGAGCAGGGCGTGATCCGCCAGCGCTGGTTCGGCAACCCCGGCGAGGACGTGATCGACCGCGCGGTCGAGGCCCTGCTGGCCGAACTCGCCGCGAAGAGCGCGAAGAAGTAGGCGCGGCGAGCGCGCCGAAGGCGTGCCGGGCGTGTGAGCTTTCCGCTCGCGCGCCCGGGCTGTATTCTCCGGGCTCCATTCGTCCCCGGTCCGCTCCGACCCGCCATGCCGCAGAACATCGTCTTCTCCGAGCTCGCCCTCGAACTGCAGGCCAAGGCACGCGTCATCGCCGACAAGTACGTGCGTCCGTTCGCCGCCAAGTACGACAAGGCCCAGGAGTACAACCGCGAGGCCGCGCAGGCGGCGGCCGAGGCCGGGCTCTTCAAGGTCTTCGTGCCCGTGGAGTACGGCGGCTACGGCGCGGGCTCGCTGGCCTTGTGCCTCGTGACCGAGGAGCTGGCCAAGGCCGACTCGGGCTTTGGGGTCGCCTATGCGGTCAACGCGCTCGGCTCGACCCCGATCGTGGTGGGCGGCACCGACGAGCAGAAGAAGAAGTGGCTGCCGGCCATCGCGCGCGGCGAGAAGATGGTGGCCTTCTGTCTGTCCGAGAAGAACGCCGGTTCGGACGCGAGCGGGCTCGCCGTCACGGCCGAGCGCGACGGCGAGCACTACGTGATCTGCGGCGAGAAAAAGTGGACCACCAACGGCGGCGTGGCTGACGTCTACACCGTCTTCTGCGTCACCGACCCGACCTCCAAGTCACGTCGCATCAGCGCCATCGTGGTCGAGAAGGGAACGCCGGGCTTCAGCGTCAAGAAGATCGAGGACAAGATGGGCATCCGCTGCGTGCCCGTGGTCGAGACGCACTACGACAACGTGCGCGTCCCGGCCGGCAATCTCATCGGGGGTCGCGAGGGCATGGGCTTCGCGCACGCCATGCAGACGCTCGACCGCGCGCGCCCGTGCGTCGCGGCGCAGGCCGTTGGCGCGGCCCAGGGCTCGCTCGACCTCGCGATCGTCTACTCCAACCGCCGCAAGCAGTTCGGCGCGCCGATCTCGAGCTTCCAGATGGTGCAGAAGATGCTCGCCGACATGGCGATCAAGACCGAGGCCGCGCGCTGGCTGGTCTATGCCTCGGCCGCCGCGATCGACACCGGCATGCAGAACGTCACCAAGATCGCCGCGATGGGCAAGTGCTTCGCGACCGACACCGCCATGGAGGTCGCCACCGACGCGGTGCAGGTCTTCGGCGGCTACGGCTTCATGGAGGATTACCCGATCGCGAAGAACTTCCGCGACGCCAAGATCCTCTCGATCTACGAGGGCACCAACCAAGTCCAACGCCTGGTCGTGGCCCGCAACCTGATCAAGGAATCCGAGTCCCTCAGCCACCTGCAGCAGTACATCCCGCAGGAAGAGCAGAAGAGCTACAAGAGCGCTCAGCCCGCGAAGTCCGGCTGAACCGCTCGAGAAGATCCTCCGCGACGAGATATATGGCGGACGGACCGCCTAGCGATCCTCATCAGGCGTTCGACGAGCCAGCCTCGCGGGGCTCCGTGGTGGTCTTGGCGGACGCCGCGTAGGATGCCTCCGTCGTCGCGGGATGTCCCTGCGATTCTCGGTGTCTGTCTCCGGAGGCGAAACCATGACCAGCATGCAGAACGTCTCGGTCGTCGGCGCCTCCATCGCGCGCTGAGCGTTCGCTCCCGTCCGGAGCGATTCGAAACGGCGTGGATGGAGGGTGAGCGGCTTGCGAGTCGCTCCGTTGCTCCTCGTCCCTCCGCGCCCGGCGCGGCCGGAGGAGTCCATCCGCGCCGCACGCGTGGGATCCGGCGCCCCTTCTCGACCCGCGCACCGACCGATGACCGAGACACTCCGTGGATCAAGACGACAAGCGGCGCTTCATGGAGCGCCAGCAACGAGCCTCCAAGAAGCACAAGACGTTCGAGGAACTGAAGCGCCTCAAGGAAGAGATCCGCAGGCGGCGGGCCGAGCAGCGCAAGCCAGCGCGCGCGCGCTGGCGGCCGGGCGCTGACCCAGACGACGGGAACGAGCTCGCACAGGAGCTCACGCAGAAGGCTCGACGCGCTGAACGCGCACGCGGAGCTCAGGATGAAGGGTCGACTGCGTGCTCGCCCGAGGAGCCTCACGGCGCGCTCGAGTCGGCGCGGGTGGTGTCCGTGGCGCGCAACCG
>JABFRZ010000188.1 GCA_013140785.1 Planctomycetota bacterium
GCCCTGGTCGTGCTCGCGCTGGCGCTGCCCTGGCTCGCGCGCCGCGCGAGCCCGGCCCTCGAACGCCTGCACACCGGCTCGCTGGCGCTGGTCGTGCTGCTCGGCTTCGGGCTCTGGACGAACTCCAACTGGCAGAACCGGCGCTACTTCAATCCCTACGAGTTCTTCCACTACTACGTGGGCGCGAAGTACGCGCCCGAACTCGGCTACACGCGCCTCTACGACGCGGCCGTGCTGGTGGACCGCGAGACGGACTTTCCGCACCGCGCGAGCGACCTCGCCAACCTGAGCGCGCACCGCGGCGGTCCAGAGTACAAGCCCCTCGCGACCGTCTACGCCGAGGCGCAGACGATCCGAGCGCCCTTCACGAGCGCGCGCTGGGCCGAGTTCACGCGCGACGTCTCGTTCTTTCGCAGCGAGCTCAAGCCCGAGATGTGGGAGCAGCTCCTGCACGACAAGGGCTACAACGCGACTCCGGTGTGGACCCTGCTCGGCGGGCGGCTCGCGCACTGGGTGCCGGCCACGAGCCGCGCCTCGTTGCGCGGCCTGGTGGCGCTGGACGTCTTGCTCCTCGTCGGCGCGATCGGCTGCGTGGTTTGGGCCTTCGGACTGCGCGCGGCACTGTTTTCGGCCGCGCTGTACCTGACTCACCACTGCAGCAGCCACGCGCACTTCCGAGCCGCGTTCCTGCGCACGGACTGGCTGTTTGCGCTGGTGGCGTCGCTGTGCTGCCTGAAGCGGGAGCGCCCGTTCACAGGCGGGCTACTGCTCGCCTGGTCGGCGCTCCTGCGCGTGTTTCCTCTCCTGTTCGCGGCCGGGCCGCTTCTGGTAGTGGGCTGGAGTCTCTGCGCGGGCTGGACCCGACGCGCCGATCTGCGCCGGCGGTCCGCGCTGCGCTTCGCCGCGGGCTTCGCACTCGCTGGCGCGCTGCTCTTCGGCGCCTCGCTCACGCTGCGGGGCGGGCTCGAGTCCTGGCAAGACTTCCAGGCCAAGATCGTCGAGCACGACGAGCGCCCGGCTTCGGACACCATCGGCTTCAAGAAGCTCTTCACCTGGTCAGTCGGCTTCCGGCGCGACCAGGGCAAGGAGCTGCGCGCGCGCTTCGAAGAGCTGCGGCCCCTGTGGTGGACCGCTCAGGCGCTCTTCGTGGCTGGCCTCGCGTGGCTGGTGCGCAAGCGGCCGCTGCACGAGGCGCTCGGGCTCTCCTTCGCGCTGGTGTGGTGCCTGGCCACGCCCGCGTACTACTACTACGCCTTCCTGCTCGTGCCGCTGCTCTGGTTCGCCGAGCGCAGCGAGCGCGTGACCGGCGCGCTCGGTCTCGCCCTGGTCTTCGCGAGCGGGCTGCTCGCACGCGCCTTCCAGGGCGGCGCCACCTTCCAGAACTACTTCGCCTTCAAGCTCTCGGCGGTGATGGGCGTGCTGGCGCTGTACCTGGTCGTGAGCGCCGTGCTGGAGGAACGCGGCCGGCCGCGCTCCGCCGCGCCGGCCTGAGAGCGCGCAACTTCGTCGTCCTACTTCTCCGTCTCGGCTCGCGGGCGATGGTCGAGGCACGCGAGCTCACCCTCGCCGCTCTTCACGTAGATCAGGCCGCCGCACAGGACGGGCGAAGCCCAGAACGAGCTGCCCATCAGCACGCGGCGCTTCGCGAACTCCTCGTACTTTTCCGGCTGCGCGGCGGCGATCACCAGCTCGCCGTTGCCCGAGATCACGATCAGGCGCCCGTCGGCGGCCGCCAATGCGCCCATGCCGAGCCCGCGCGTGCGCCAGCGCTCCTTGCCGGCGAGGTCCAGGCACTTCAGCATCGTCTCGTCGAAGCCGTAGAAGCAGCTGTCCACCAGCACGCAGCCGGATAGCTGCGTGCGCATGGCCTTGGTCTCCCACTCGGCGACCGGCTCGGGCCCGCGGAAGTCCACCAGCGCGGCACCGTGGCCGTAGCCCGAGGAGATGAACAGGCGCGCGTCGTCCACCACCACCGGCGTCGCGGCGCTGACGCTCGTCTCGCCCTTCTTGAAGGGGAAGTGGAAGCGTGTCTTGCCGTCGGCCAGATCCAGCACGGTGAGACCCGGGCGCGTGAAGCTCGCGAGCAGCTCGCGCTGCCCGAGCCGCCACCGCGCCGGCGTCGAGTAGTACGCGCCGATGTCCGCGCTTGCCCAGCGCGTCTTGCCGTCCGCGCGCTCGACCGCGATGACCTTGGCCGCGTTGACGATCACGAGCTCGCCCGCGACGAGCGGCGAGCTGCTGAAGCCGTAGTCGGTCGGCTGCGCGTCGTGATCGGCGCGCAAGTCGCGCCTCCACAGGAGCTGGCCCGTGTCGGCGGCCAGCGCGCGCAGCACGCCCTGGCGCTCGAAGGAGTACACGCTGCCCTCGTCCACGCTCGGGGTCGCGTGCGTGCCGCCGCCGTGGCTGTCGGCATCGAGCTCGGCCGGGTACTCGTGGCGCCAGAGCTCCGCGCCGGTGAGCGCGTCGAGACACGCGACGCGGTCGATGCTGTTCGCCTCGTCGAAGCCCTGCGTGTAGAGCCGCCCGGCCTCGATCACGACGGTCGAGTGTCCGCGCCCGACCTGGGCGCGCCACAGCGGCTCGGGCGCGCCCTCCGAGCTCCAGCCGCGCTCGGCGGAGACGTTGGTGCCGTCGGAGCCGCGCCAGCAGGGCCAGCTCGGCTGCGGATCCTGCGCGAGCGTTGCGAGGACGGTGAACGCGATATGGCTCAGCATCGGGCGTCCCCTACTTCGCCGCGGGTTTCCAGGTGCGCCCGAACTCCTCGGCCGTGCGCTTCGCGGACTCCTCGCCCGCGAGCTCCTGCAAGATCCCGAGCGTGGCATCGAGCGCGGACTCGGTGTCGCGTGCGAGGAAGAACTTGCCCGAGCGCCGCCAGGCAATCGTCTCGTCGAAGACGAGCTCGGGCGCGAGCTCCTTCGCGCGCCGCAGCAGGTACCCGTGCCCCGGCACTCGCTCCTGCGCCAGGAATCCGGCGCGCGCGAGCACGACGCTGCCGCCGCTCACCGCCAGCACGAAGCGCGCGTGTTCGGCCGCGTTCTTGACCCACTCCACGAGCAGGGGATCGTCCCACGCGCCGAAGCCGTCGGGCACGACCAGCACGTCGAGCGGCGGCGCCTCCGCGAAGGCGAACTGCGGGCGCACCTCGAGCGTGTCGAACAGCCGCAGCGGCTCGGTCGTGTCGGCCACACAGAAGGCGCGCACCTCGTTCGAGCCCGCGAACAGGGAGAGCGTGAGCAGGCTCGTGGGCAGCGCGACGCGCGGGTAGAGCAGGACGCCGACCTGAGGAACGCTGGCGAGCGGAACGAGGCCCATGCCGCAGACGCCGCAGTTGCCTGTCTTCGGGTAGGTCGTGAAGTGGCACTCGGCGCCGCATGGCGGGCAGACGAAGACTTCGGCGAGCGTGGACGGCCTTGCGCCTTGTGCGGCGACGAGAAGCGCCAGGGAAAGCACGGAGGCGAGAGCAGCTCGGGCGACGTTCATTGGGGCTCCGGGGACGATCTGGGGTCTGGGGTCCGGACGGCGGTCGCAGTTTGCCGCGGAGATCGGGGTTCTTTCGCGCTGCGGTCTGGCCTTGTTCGGAAGGGGGAGGCGCGCTCGTCCCGGGGACCCCGCGAATGGGGCGCGGGGCCGACACCAACCGGTCCGGCGGCGCGGGCTCTGGATCTGCGCGCGCGCGCCTGCCGGCCGGCGAGGGGGCTTCGCCCCTTGCAGAGCAACCGGCCGGCAGGCGCGAACGCTCCGATCCAGAGCCCTGGCAGGACGGTAGTGCCCCGCGATTCGAAGCCCCGGGACTCGC
>JABFRZ010000312.1 GCA_013140785.1 Planctomycetota bacterium
CGCTTGGCCGTGCGTTGGCGGCAGGTCTCCGCTCAGGTCTCGAGGCCCGGCATGCGCGGTTCGAGCAGCGTGCGCAGCGCCTGGTGCCCGCGGTGCACACGGATCTTCGCCGCGTTGACGCTCACGCCCAGGACCGCGGCCAGCTCCTCGTTCGAGAAACCTTCGATGTCGCGCAGGAGCAGCGCCACGCGGTAGGGCTCGGGCAGGGCGTCGATGGCGCGGCGTACCTCGGCGCACAACTCCGCGCGCGCGAGCGGATCCTCGGGCTGCTCGCACCAGCGCGACTGCGGTTCGCGGAACACGCCCAGGCCCACGAACGTGGGCAGGAGCTCGTCGAGCTCGCCCTGCGAGCCGTCCGCCTGCGCGCGCGCTTGCTTGCCGCGCAGCTTCATCAGCGCGGCGTTGACCGCGATGCGGTGCAGCCAGGTCGCGAGCGAGCTGCGCTCCTCGAAGCGCGTGACGGCCTTGAAGGCCGCCAGGAAGGCGTCCTGCAGCGCGTCGTCGGCGTCCTCGTCGTTCCTCAGCATGCGTCGCGCGACTGCGCGCATGGCGGGGCCGAACTCACGCACGAGGCGCTCGAAAGCGCCAGCCTCGCCCGCGCGCAGGCCGGCGACGAGCTCGCCCTCCTCGGCCGCAGTCAGCTGGGTTCCCATCGATGCGCAGAGCCTAAGCAGTCCGGGACAGGCCGGTCCAGGGGGGAGCGCGCACGCGCGTGGCCGACGCCGGACCGCCCGTCACGGACGCGCTCTCAGCGCTTGCGCAGGAGGTCGCGGATCTCCTCCAGCAACACCTCTTGTCGCGGCGGCGCGGGCGGCGCCGCGGGGGCGGGCGCGGCCGTTTCCTTCTTTTTCGCGGCGTTCATGGCGTTGATCACCATGAAGAGGCAGAAGGCGATGATGACGAAGTTGATGATCGCATCGATGAGCGTCCCGTAACCCATCGTCACCGCAGGCGCGTCGGCGGTAGCCGCCTTGAGCTCGAGCTTCTGCTCGGAAAAGCTGATCCCGCCCGTGGCCAAGCCGATGACCGGCATCATCACGTCCGAGACCATCGAGCCGACGATCTTGCCGAAGGCCCCGCCGATGATCACGCCGACGGCCATGTCGACGACGTTGCCCCTCATTGCAAAGGCCTTGAACTCAGAGATCATTCCCATAGTGTCGTCTCATTTCTGACTGCAGGGCATCCGGCGCGTTCCGGTATGCGCGGCGCGGGACGGCTGACGCGCAGCGCACCAGCAGCAGCCAGGATATCCGCCGGGTGCTCAGCGCGCGGAGGCGCGTTCCGGGGCGCCGAGGGGCGTGAACTCAAAGTCTAGTGATTGCATGATTTGGGCGAGTTTTTCTTGGATGTTGCTTCGACTCGAGCCGCCCGAGTTGACCACCGCGTAGCGCACGCTGTGACCGTCCTCGACGTCGGGCGCCACGCGGAATTCGTCGCCGCTGTGGCACTCGCTCCACACCAGCGTGCCGGGGTGCTCGGCCTCCGTCGCGCGCATCCTGGAGGCATCCGGAGCGCGCAGCACGCGTGCAGAGCGGAACAGTCGCAGCGGGAGGCTGGCCGCGGCGGCGAAGCGGCCCGCGCCGCGCCGGACGTGTGCCTTGCGCCCGCAGGCGAGCGCGAGCGCGAGCTCGAAACCGTTGGTGCCGTCCACCTTCTCGTAGAGGTCGCCGAACTGCCCGCACAGACGCGGGTTCACCTCGATCAGGCCGATGCGCTCGCCCGTTGCGGTGCTGCCGGCCGCAGAATAGACGAGTTCGGCGTTGAACAGCGTGTGATCGAGCCCGAGCGCCAGTGCCACCGTGCACGCGGCGCGCCCAATGCGTTCCTGGACGGGCGCCGGCAGGGCCGAGGGGTAGTCGAAGCGCGCGAAGCTCTGCGTACCCGGGTGGAACGTCGTGTCCACGAGACCGAGCACATGCGCGTTTCCGCCCTGCACCCAGCCCTCGAGCGTGACCTGCGCTCCGGAGAGCGGTTCCTCGGCCAAGAAGGCGCGCGCGCCATGCTCGAAGCGCGCGTAGCGCGCAGCGAACTCGTCGAACAGGCGCACGTAGTAGACGCGAAACTCGGCCAGTGCCGGTGAGGCGGCGAAGGCACGCAGCGCGGCGTGGTCGTCGATGCGCCGCACAAACAGCGAGAACGAGCCCTTGACCGGCTTCACGAAGCACGGGAACGCGCTCTCCGGCGGCCAGGTGCTCTCGTCGGACGGGTCGAACAGCGCGAAGCGCGGCACGACCTCGGGCGCCGCCGCGCGTTGCACCAGGCGTGAGTAGTACTTGTGGGAGGCGCACAAGACACTTGCTGGGCTTGGGCCCGCGAGGCCGAGCTCCGCGGCGATGGCCGCGGCCGCGATCACGCCGGGATAGTCGCTCGAGCTGAAGACGCCCGCGAGCTTCCCGCGCCAGCGCCGCACGCGCTCGTCGACGAAAGCCGTGACGTCGAGGTCCCAGCGCACGTCTTCGTCGCGCGGCTCGTCGAACACGAGCTCGTAGCGCGCACGCACTTCCTCCGGCAGGGCCGCGAGCTGGCGCTCGTCCCAGGCCGTGGGGCAGATGACCAGGACGCGCGCCTTCACCGCGTGTCCGCCCTCAAGGCGCGGGTGGTGCGGCCGGCTGGCGCAGCGAGAACAGCACCCCGAGCGTCAGAGCCCCGGCGATGATTCCGAGCGAGACGAGATCCGGGAGGTGGAAGGTGTGCGAGAGCAGCATCTTCACGCCCACGAAGAACAGGATGAAGACCAGCGCCATCTTCACGTGGCGGAAGCGCTCCATCAGACCGGCCAGCGTGAAGTACAAGGAGCGCAGCCCGAGGATGGCGAAGATGTTCGAGGTGAACACCAGGAACGGATCCTTCGTCACCCCGAACACGGCCGGGATCGAGTCCACCGCGAACAGGAGGTCGGTGGACTCGACCACCAGCAGCGCCAAGAACAGCGGCGTGATCGCGCGCTTCCGGTTCTCGACCACGAAGAACCGCGCGCCGCGGAAGCCGTCGGTCACGGGAAAGACGCGCCTGAACAAACGCACCAGCGGGTTCTTGCCCGGGTCGGGCGCGCTGTCGCCAGCGAACAGCAGCTTGATCGCCGTCAGTATCAGGAGCGCGCCGAAGACGTAGATGATCCAGTCGAAGCGCGCGATCAGGACCGCGCCCAGGCCGATCATGACCCCGCGCATCACCAGCACCCCGAGGATGCCCCAGAACAGCACGCGGTGCTGGAGCGACAACGGCACGCCGAAGTAGGCGAACACCAGCGCGATCACGAACACGTTGTCGAGGCTGAGCGACTGCTCCAGCACCCAGGCCGTCAGGTACTGCACGGCCGCGTCGCGCGCGCTGAGTCCGACGGCGAAATCGGTGCCCGCGCCGGCCCAGGAGTTGGCGACCAGCAGGTACACCACGCCGCCGAAGGCGACCGCCAGCGCGGCGTAGAAGCACGTCCAGCCGAGCGCGGTGCGCATCGGGATCACGTGCGCGTCCTTGTTGACCACCAGGAGGTCGAACAAGAGGATCGCCAGGATCAGGGCGAGGAAGCCGATCCACAGGAAGAGGATCATCGGGCGGTCGGCTCGGAGATCGTCGCGCGGGACGCCTTTGGGGAGACCTCGGGCGCGGTCTCGTGGGAGACACTGAGCTCCTCGATCCAGTGCTCGAGCAGCGCCAGGAAAACGGCCGGTTGCTCGAGCATCGGGAAGTGGCCGACCCCCTCCATGGGTAGCGCGTCGAAGTCGGACAGGCGCCGGTTCTGCTCGACGTCCGCCGCGGGCTCGCGCGCGGCCGCCGCGCCGCGGTC
>JABFRZ010000401.1 GCA_013140785.1 Planctomycetota bacterium
GCCGGCGCGGATCTTGGCCGTGACCGGCACGCGCGTGACCACGCGCACGCAGGCCGCGACGAGCTCCTCGACCCTGTGGGGCTCGTCGAGCAACGCCGAGCCCGCACAGCCACGGATCGCGCCCTTCGCCGGACAGCCGAAGTTCAGATCCACCAGCGGCGCCCCGAGCTCCTCCGCGCGGCGCGCGCTCTCGGCGACCGCCGCAACCACCGAACCCATGAGCTGCAATCCGACCGGGGCCGCGTGCCGCCACGGCCCGAGGTGCTTGGCCAGGATCCGCTGCGGGATCGGTCCCTGCACCACGCGCGCGAACTCGGTGAAGGCCCCGCCCAGTACCTCCGGCCGGTTGCGCTCGAGCACGAGGTCGCGGAAACACGGCTCGGTCACGCCCTCCATCGGCGCGAGCAGCGCAGGCGCGGTGAAGGGCAGGCTGGGCACGGAAACGAACTGGCCGAGCGCTGCTCCCTGTCTCACAGCGCGCAGTCTAGTCGCCGCGCCGCCGCCCCGTGCCCTCGGTTCTCAGCGGTTCTCCTCGATATGGGCCAGCATCTCCTTCACCAGTTCGAGCGATGGCGCGGGCACGAAGAAGACCTGGGGGCTCGTCCCCTCCGCGACCTCGAACACGGACTTGGGGTCGTCCCACCACGTCGACCCACTGAGTTCCTGCCCCTCGTGGCGCTGCACGAGGCTGAAGGAGAACGCGTAGCGCCCCGGCAGCGACACGCAGAACTCCGCGACACCGTCCCGGAACTCGACCCTCTGCGCGTGCGCAGCGCTGGACAGCGGCCCGGGGTAATTGAGCCGGGGCCCCAGGCCCCACCCGTCGGGGAGTTCCGGCAGCGATCCCGCGACCACGAGCCGTAGCGGAATGCCACGCTCCAGCACGACGCGGCGGTCGGAGTCCGCCTCGATGTCGAGCGCGCGATGACCGGGTGCCTCGATGTGCAGCGCGAGCGGCAGCGGCCCCGCCACGACGCTCCAGATGTCGCCCGCGCGCCGCGCGCGGAGGTTCTCGAACTTGCCCGGGGCTCGCCGCACGCTCACGACGACTTCTGGAACCGACGCGCCCTCCTCGTCCACGATCGCAAGGTTCACGACCGGGAGGAGCGCGCGCAAGTCGAGCGGATCGAGACGCGGATCGCGCGTCTCCTCTCCGGCGACCACGTCGAGGCCGTCGATCGCGAGCCGCGCGTCGCTCCAGGGATAGCCGCAGGTGAGCGTGTAGCGCCCGGTGGGCAAGGGGCCGAGTCGAAAATCCAGGTGGGAGTAGCTGAATGCGGCCTGGACAGAAACTCCCGCGCGGGTGACTCCAAGGGTAGGCGTCATCCCGCTGACGAACTCGAGGCGCCCCGAGATCCAACCGCCGCGCACGAGCACGATCTCGAGCCCGGTACTTCCAACGGGAAGCTCCACGAGCCTTTTCCGCAAGAAGCCCTCGGCATGCACGTCGAGGGTGAGCGTCGCTGTGCTCACGTGCTTGCGCGTCTCGAAGTGCCCGAGCGCGTCCGGGCTCAGATGGAAGCTCGCACCTCCATGCGATGCCTGCGTGTGCATGCTCAATCCGGCGGCGCGCAGCGGGGAGCCGCTCTCGTCGAGCACTATTCCCTGCAGGACGAGGGGCGCCGGCGCGAGCACGATGTCGCCGAGCTCGGTCTGGCCTGGAAGCAGGCGCGGATCGCGGAGTTCGCCCCAGGCCTCCTTGCCCGGCGGCGACAGGACCTCGAACTCGAGCCGATCGATGGTCTCGGAAGTATCGAACGCGGCGCGTAAGCGGCCAGTGGAATCCACGACGCAGGAACCGCCTTGGCCGCTGCGTCCACTCCATGCATAGACGGACAAGGTGCAGGGCCCGACCGGTCGGCCGCCTGGATCGACGACTCGTCCGGTGAGCACGGGTAGCCTGCGCCCAGCTCGAGACGGATCTCCAGCTCCTCGCCAGGCTTTGTTGGACCCTCGGCCACCACGCTGCGATCCTCGCGCTCCTCCGCTTCGGCGCCGAAGCGCAGCTCGAGGCCGAGGCCCACAGGCCAGAAGCGCGCGCGGCCGCAGCGCGTCCAGAGCTCGGTCGAGCGGAATCCCTGCACGCGTTCGCCCAGCTCGGCCTGCATGCGCGTGGAGGGCTCGGCCCATACCCGAACTGCCTCGTTCGACTCCACGCCGTCCTCGTCCGCGAGCACGACCTCGACGCTGCCTGCTGGCGGCAGACGGAGCTCGATCGGTTCAAGCGGGACGTGCTCGAGGTCCACCGGAGCCTCGACGGGTTCGCGCAACCACACGGCCAGGGCGACCCGCGCGCCGTCCCGGACCAGCTCGACGCGGTGCTCGCGCGCGAAGAGCTCGAGCGTCCCGTCGGCACCGGTCGCGGCGCACACGAAGTCGCCGACGCGCTTGGCCGAGCGCAGGGCCACCTCCACACCGGACTGCGGAACTCCGGCCGCGTCCACGACGCGCACGCGCACGGGTGGATCGGGCACGAGCGTGAGCACCACCGGGCCCGGTTCGGCGGGATCGAGCGCCGCGAAGGCGAAGCTCTCCCCGTGGCGCGCGGCGGCGGTGGCGGCGCCGAGCGGGTACGGATAGCACGCCGAGCCCCGGGCGTCGGCGCTGCGCAATTGCCCGAGCCGCTCGAGGATGCGGTCCAGATCGGCGCAAGGGCCATCGAGCTCGCGCGAACGCACCTCGACCGCCCAGTCGATCAGGAACACCTGCGCGCCGGGGACGATTGCTCCGCTTGGCCCGTCCACGACGCGCACCTCGAGCGCAGGCTCAGCGGGCTCGGCCGAGCTCGGCGGAGACTCCGTCGGGAGGCGTGAGGGCTGCGCGGAGCTCTGGGCCCAAACCGGCTCGGCCAGCGCGGAAGGTCCTGGCTCCTCGGCTGCCGAGCGACTCTCGCTTCTCTCGGGCAACGGCCAGGGCCCGGGCTCCGAGCGCGGCCACACGAACAGGAGAACCAGCCCGACCACGCTCATGGCGACGAGCCAAGCTCTGTGGTGTCCCTTCATCGGCGTCCCTGGCCATGTTAGCTCGCCCAAAGAGAGTCCGCGGTGGGTGTGGAAGCCGACCGGAGAGCGCGGGCCGGTCCCACCGATGACCGCGCCGCAGTTCGCCAGCGCGCGCGGTCCAGCATGGTCGAGCGGGTGCAACCGCGGGGGCGCGGCCTTCGCCGGCTGCGCGCTTGCGCCCTGGATCGCTCGGGAGGAGCCGCCTACGCTGGCACGTTGCATGATCCAGGTCGAGCACGTCACCAAGCGCTACGGCGCGACCCTGGCGGTCGATGACGTGTCGTTGCGGGTCGAGCGTGGCGAGGTGGTCGGGTTCCTCGGGCCGAACGGGGCGGGGAAGAGCACGCTGCTGCGGCTGCTTTCGACGTGGCTCGTGCCGGACTCCGGCACCATCGTGATAGCGGGGCACGACACGCGCCGTGAGCCGCTCTCGGTGCGACGCTCGCTCGGGTACCTGCCGGAGCACAACGCGCTGTACGAGACGATGCGCGTGGATCGCTTCCTTGCCTTCGTCGGGCGCATGCACGGGCTCGAGGGCGCGCGCCTCGCCGAACGCACGGGTTGGGTGGTCGAGGCGTGTCAGCTCGGAGCGGTGCTCGCGAAGAAGATCCAGCACTGCTCGAAGGGGTTTCGGCAGCGCGTGGGCGTGGCCGCGGCGCTCATCCACGACCCGCCGGTGGTGCTGCTCGACGAGCCCACGCACGGGCTCGATCCGCTGCAGGTGGCGCTGTTCCTCGAGTTCGTGCGCGGGCTGGCCAAGACCCACGCGGTGCTGTTCTCGACGCAC
>JABFRZ010000154.1 GCA_013140785.1 Planctomycetota bacterium
GGCGGCGAGCGCGGCTTCGTGCTGATGACCGGCAAGCCCAACCCTGGCGCGGGCGAGGAGATCAAGGATCCGCGCGAGATGAAGGTGCGCGTGGCGCGCTCCTTCGACCGCACCGACATCCCCGTGCCGGCCACGCGCATCTCGATGGGCATCACCGGGCGAGTGCTCGAGAGCGGACGCCCGCTGCTCTCGGTGGACGCCGGACGCGACGAGCGCTTCTCGGCCATGGCTTCGGTCGAGGAGCTGCGCCTGCGCTCGGTGATCTGCTTCCCGATCCAGCTCGACGGCCGCACCGAAGGCGTCCTGTACCTCGACAACCGCATGCAGCGTGGCGCCTTCCGCGAGGACGACCTCGAGCTGGCCGAGCTGCTTGCGGGTCAGGCGGCGATGGCGATCAAGAACGCGCGCCTGGTCTCCGAGCTGCGCGAGCGCAACCAGCGCCTGTTGCAGTCCAGCGAGCAGATCCAGAGCCTGAACGAGCAGCTCGGGCGCAAGGTGCGCGACCGCGACAGCGAGCTGGCCGTGGTGCGCGCCGAACTCGGGCGCGAGCGCGGGCGCTACGACTACGAATCCATCGTGGGCGCCTCGGACGAGATGAAGCGCGTGTTCTCCGAGCTCGACCGCATCATCGCCACCGAGCTGCCGGTGATGATCCACGGCGAGAGCGGCACCGGCAAGGAGCTGATCGCGCGCGCGATCCACTACAACGGACCACGGCGCGACAAGCCCTTCGTGGTCGAGAACTGCGCCGCGCTGCCGGACGCGTTGCTCGAGTCCGAGCTCTTCGGGCACGTGCGCGGGGCCTTCACGGGCGCCGATCGCGCCAAGAAGGGGCTGCTCGAGCAGGCCAGCGGCGGGACCCTGTTCCTGGACGAGATCGGCGACATGTCGACCGAGATGCAGAAGAAGCTCTTGCGCGTGCTGCAAGATGGCGAGGTGCGTCCGCTGGGCTCGAACCAGGTCACCAAGGTGGACGTGCGCCTGCTCGCCGCCAGCCACGAGGACCTCGAGCACATGGTCAAGGCCGGGAAGTTCCGCGAGGACTTGTTCTATCGCGTGAACGTGCTGGCCTTGCGCTTGCCGCCGCTGCGCGAGCGGCGCGAGGACATCCCCCTGCTGGCGGGCGCGCTGCTGGCACGCGCGGCGCGCGAGGCCAGCCGGCCCGCGCCGCACCT
Organism: Planctomycetota bacterium; assembly: GCA_013140785.1. Lineage (GTDB taxonomy): Bacteria > Planctomycetota > UBA1135 > UBA1135 > JABFRZ01. The sequence goes on from JABFRZ010000154.1 coordinate 1,176, forward strand.
CACGCACGACGTGCTGGCGGCGTTGGCGGCCTACGATTGGCCGGGCAACGTGCGCGAACTCGAGAACGAGATGCGTCGCGTGCTGCTGCTGGCCGAGGATTCGGTGCGCATCGAGCACCTGACCCAGGCGCTGCTCACGCGCGGGGAGGCCTCACGCAAGGCCGCCACACAGCTCATGCCGCTGGTGGTCGGCGACCTGCGCTCGGCGGTCGAGAGCTTCGAGCGCACGGCCATCGACGAGGCCTTGCGCCGCGCCGGGGGCAACAAGAGCCGTGCGGCCAAGGAGCTCGGCATCAGCCGCTTCGCGCTGCAGCGCAAGCTCGAGAAGTACGGCCTGGGCAACGGCGCCGGCACGCTCGACCTCGAGGGTCCGCACGCGGCCCCGCTCGAGGCTGGCGCGCCGGCCGAAGCCCTCGAATCCGACGAGGGAGAATAGGATGGGCGGCGCCATGGCCGGCGAACCGCAACGCGCTCCGCGCCGGGACGAGACCCCGCCCAGCATCCCGGGCTACGAGCTGCTCGGGTTCATCGGGCGTGGCTCCTCGGGCGCCGTCTACCGTGCGCGCCAGCAGGCCGTAGACCGCGAGGTCGCGATCAAGATCCTGCACCCGCACCTCGTGCGCGAATCACGCGTCGTGCGCCGTTTACAGCGCGAGGCCCGCACCACCGCGCGCCTGGCGCACCCGCACATCGTCTCGGCCGTGGACATGGGCGAGATCCAGGGTCGCTGGTGGTTCGCGATGGAGTTCGTGGACGGACCCTCGCTGGCTCAACGTCTGCGCGCGGAAGGCCGTCTGCGCGAGCGCGAGGCGCTGCGCTTGTTCATCCCGCTGTGCGAGGCGCTCGGGCACCTGTGGGAGCACGGCGTCGTGCACCGCGACATCAAACCGGGCAACATCCTGATCGACAAGACGGGCGGCGCGCGCCTGGCGGACCTCGGTCTCGCGGTGGCCGAGGACGACCCCTCGATCACCGGCACGGGCGGGACGCTCGGCACGCCGCACTACATCTCGCCCGAACAGGCGGTCGATCCGCGCCGGGCCGACGTCAAGAGCGACATCTGGTCCTTCGGCGCGACGCTGTACCACGCCGTGTGCGGGCGCCCGCCCTTCAGCGGCGAGAGCGCGGCCGAGGTGCTCTCGGGCGTGCTGTACGCGCCTATCCCCGACCCAGGCGAGCTGACGCCGACTCTGTCCACGCGCCTGGCGCTGGTGCTGCGCAAGTGCCTCACGCGCGATCCCACCCGGCGCTACCAGAACCCGCACGAGCTCCTGCTCGACCTCGAGCTCGTGCGCGAGCGTCGCACGCCCAACGTCGCGCGCCGCCTGCTCGATCCGGTACTGCGTCGCAGCGACCGTGCACGGCGGGCGGCGCTCTACGCCGTGGGCGGTTTGCTGCTCGGCCTGGGCGCGCTGGTCGCGCTGCTGCCACGCTTCTTGCGCGACGAGCGCGCGGCTGATCCGCTGGCCGCGCCCGAGAGCGGCCCCTTCGAGGCCTTGGAGGAGCTCGCCTCGCGCCGCGCGGACGGGCTCGCGCGCCCGGCCGAACTGCTCGGCGAGCTGCAGGAAATGGAGCCGCGCGTGCCGTTGCGCCAGCGCGTGCGCTACGAGCAGCTCCTGCGCGAGGTGGATACCGACCTGCGCCGAGTGGTGCGCGCGTTGCGAGCGGAGGTCGATACCGAGATCGAGGCCGACATCCACGCGGGCGACCTGGCGGCCGGCTGGCGCAGGTTGGGCGATGAGCTCGAGGCGCGCTTCGTGCGTTCGACCGGCTACGGCCTGGCCGGCCTGGCCTCGGTCGGCATGAGCCTCGGCCCCTGGTACGAACGCTTGGAGCTCACCCTCCGCGCCGCCACCGACATGGCCATCTCGGAGCTCACGGCCCTCTTGCTCGACTGGCGCAACGCGCGCCTGTCGGAGGTCGAGAGCAGTCTCGAGCAACAGGACTGGGAACGCGCCTTCGCCGCCCTGCGCCTGCCCGACTCGTCGGCCCTGATGGGCGAGGCAGGTTTCAAGCTGAGCCTGCCGGAGTCCTCGCCGGAGGGGCTCCTGAACGACCTCTCGCTGCAGTTCCGGCGCCGCTCCGAGCGTCTCCTCGACGACTGGCAGAGCCTCGACCACGAGCTGCGCGACTTCGTGGCCACGCGCCGCGCCACGCTCGAGCGCCAGCTGCGCGAGGGCCGGCCGCGCATCCAGGCCGAGCGCATGCTGCGCGACGACTTCGAGCGCGAGCTGTTCGACCGGCGCCTGTCGCGCGAGAAGATGCCGGCCGGGCTGTCGCGCGCCGGGCTGGAGGAGTTGGAGTCCAGCGCCCGCGCCCTGGCTGTGCTCGAAGCGACCTTCTTGGACGAGGACGCGCGCGCCGACTACGCCGAGGCGGCCGAGCTGGCCGGGGACGCGCTGCGCTGCCGCGACTACGCGCGCGCACTCGCGTTGTGGGAGGAGGTACGCGAGCGCCTGGGCGGGGCGCCCCCGGGCACCTCGAGCGTACGTGCGGAGCTGACGCGACGCGCGGAAGTGGGTGCGGCCGAGGCGCGCGCCCTCGACGGACTGCTCGAGCGGGTGGGCGAGCGCGTACGCGCTCGCCCACCCGCTCGAGCAGTCCGTCGAG
>JABFRZ010000263.1 GCA_013140785.1 Planctomycetota bacterium
GTACTCGGGATCGATCGCGCGGCGGGGCGAGCTCGCCCAGGTGCTTCGTGCCGCGCTCCGTCACGGCGTCGGGGAACAGCGCGACGGCGCCCTCGACCAGGGTGGTGCTCTTGACCTCGACGTGGCAGGTGCCGCGCCCGGCGTCCTCGAGCAGGAGGTCGATGCGCGAGTTCCGGCCGTAGGGCACCTCGCGCCGCAGGTTCGCGTAGCCAGCGAGCTCGGGCACGCGCCCGCGCGCCAGGGCCTCGGCCAGCACGCGGTTGGGCAAGGCCGTGTCCACGTTGACCCACGTGCGCCCGACGCGCACGGCTTGCCAGGTGAAGCGCAGCTTGCGCGCGGGGTTGCCGGAGTCGCGCAGCCAGACCGCGCTGCCCGGCGCGAGGCAGCCGAGCAGGCTTCCGGTGTTCGGACAGTGCGCCACCAGGCGCTCGCCGCGCGCGAGCTCGACTTCGGCGAAGAAACGCTGATAGCGACGGACCAGGCGCCCGGCCAGGGGTGCGACGGGGAAACGCATGGCGGTGGCGATCCTACGGCAACATCGACGCTGATCCGCTGCCCGAGAAACCGCGGGGCCGGACAGCGGCAATCGTCGGTGCGCAGCCCTTGATGCCAGGAGGTGCCAGCATCAGCAGGCTACTGAACAAGCCTCATCGCAGCGCATGCCCCGATTCGTCGAGTGCCAGGAGCGCGCCCTTCTCGAAGGTACGGCCGTCGAGCGTCACCTCGCGTGCGAGCTTGCATTGCCGCAGGCGGCCGTCGGGGTGCAAGTAGATCGGGTGGAAGACGCTCGCGGCGCACAAGACCCCGTCGATCTCGAGCGGACGGCGAGGGAAGAAGGCCCGCACTCGGCCATTGGGATGGAACGCGGTGTCGACCTTCATGCGGCCGCGGCACGGACGGCCGTCGATCAGGGCATCCCGCGAGAGCCAAGCATGGGCCAAGCGGCCCTCGCGGTCGAAGAAGAGGCGGGTGCCCACGGGGAAGTCGTGCCCCTGGACGGAGAGGTCCAGCGCCAGCTCGACGTTGTCGATCCGGCCGTCCTCGTACCACCAGACCCAGCGTTGGCAGGGGAAGCCCGCGATCTCGGTCTCCTCGACCAGGAGTGCGCGCCGCATCCGCCCGTCTTCGTGGCGCAGGATCGAGCTCGTCCGAAACGGCAGGTCGGCCGGGTCCTGCGGCACGATGCAGGCGGAGAGCGTCAGGCCAAGGGCCAGCAGCGCGGCGCTCGCCAGCCAACGCGCGCGCCAGCCCAGAACCAGGCAACCGACCCCGATGCCGACCGCCGGCGCGGCGAGCAGCGCGCGTGCGCCCGGGTTGTCGAAGTAGACGGCAGCCCACACGCCGGAGGCCACCAGCGCGAACCCGCCGAGGGTCGGCCACCTCCAGACCAGGACGACCAATGTCCCGAGGCTCGCGAGCCAGGCGACCGGGATCCACCACGGCACTGGCCCTGGATCGCCGATCGTCGCGCTCACCACGAACCAAGTCCAGAAGCCCGCCCAGGCGAGCGAGAGCCCACGCAGGATGAACCGCAGCACGCGGCTCGCCACAGCACCATTAGCAGACGCGCTCATGATCGTACCTCCAGCATGTAGAGCCAGCAGTTACTGACATAACGAACACGAGGGGGACGCCAGAGCACATTTGCTCAGTCTCCCTCGAGGAGCCGCGAGCCTGCCTCGCCCAGGAGCCGTGCACGCTCGCGCGCCTTCAGCAGCTCCAGCTCACGCCCGATGTTGGCGACCGTGCCCAGGCCGACGATGGCCCAGGCGGCGAGCGCCGGATCAAGGTCCGAAGCCCGCTTGCGCCCACGCCGGTGGCGCTCGACCTGGCCCTGGATCAGGCGCTGAAAACGCCCATACAGCCCGGCGAGCGCCTCGCGGATCAGTGGGTCGTCGGATTCGGACAAGCCCGCGAAGATGATCCGGTACAGGCGGTGCTCGCCGTGGTGTTCGGCCTCGTACGCCAGGAGCCGCTCGGCCGTGCTCCCGCTCTGCCCGCGCGCGCTCGCCAGGTGCTCCCACAAGGCCTCGGACTCCGCGAAGACCTGATCCAGGGCCGCCAGGAAGATCGCGCGCTTGTCGGGCCACAGTCGGTAGAGCGTCTTCTCCTGAACCCCGCAGCGTTCGGCCAGTTCGGCCGTCGTCGCGCGGCGGTACCCGAGATCGGCAAAGGCGCGCGCCAGCACGGGGGCCAGCTCACGGCGGCGTTCGAGTTTGCGGTCGGGACGGGGCACGGGAGTTAGAGACAGTGAATGCTGGCACTATCGGATTCCGGGCGGCGGAAGTCAAGCTCCACTCCGACTTGCGTCGGCAGCGGGGCAGGGCTGGCCGGCACGGGGTGCATCAGGCTCCCTGCGGCCTTGCGCCCGCCTCGCGACTTCTACCTCGGCCGGCTGCGAGTTCCCGCTCCCCGTACCGAGCCCTGACGGCGTCGCGGCGAAGCGGCAGGTATCCTTCCCGGCGCCATGAAGCACGTCCTCGCCGCCGCCGCGTTCCTCTTTGCCCCCGCGTGCCTCGCCTCCCACGAGTCCGAGCTCGTCGCGATCGATCCGGCGGCGCCGGTCGCCGCGCAAGAGAGCGTCGCTCCCGCCCAGGAACCGATCGCGCTCGCGCGCCTCGGACACGGCAAGCCGGTGTGCGGGCTCGGCAAGGAGTTCCACGCCGGACGCCGCGCCGAACTGATGCAGCGCGGGGGCGAGGAGCTGCTCGTCTTCCGCGGACTGACCGGGCCGCGCGAGAACCTGGCCTTCCGCCAGGACAAGAACTTCTGGTACCTGACCGGCGTCGAGAGCCCGGACGCGGCGCTCGTCTTGGACGGCAAGACGAAGCAGGAGATCCTGTTCCTGCCGGAGCAGAACCTGGGCAAGGAGATCTGGGACGGCGAGATCTGGGACGCGGCGGACGCGTGGGTGAAAGAGCTCACGGGCATCGCCGACGTGCGCCCGATCGAGGGGCTCGTGCCCGTGCTCGAGGAGTTGCTCGGCGGGCGCAAGTCGCTCGGCACCAACCTCGCGGCGTCGATCGTGCTGGCTGGCAGCTACGACGCGGCCGGGCCGTTCGAGAAGGCCCAGGCCGGCGACGCTCTGGACGGCCGCGTCAGCCGCGAGCGGGCCCTGGCGAAGAAGCTCGAGGAGATACTCAGCGTCAGCGTGTTCGACGTCTACCCGACGCTGGTCGAGATGCGCCTCGTGAAGACGCCCGAGGAGGTCGCGGCCATGCGAAGAGCGGCGCGCGCCGGGTCGCTGGCGCACATCGAGGCCATGCGCTCGACGCGGCCCGGCATCGGCGAATGGGAGCTCGACGGGGTGATGAGCTTCGTGCAGGTGCGCGAGGGTGCCTTCGGCAAGGCCTACGAGGCCATCGTCGGCTCGGGCGCGAACGCGTGCGTGCTGCACTACACGGCCAACGACCGGCGCATGCAGGCGGCCGAGGTCGTGCTGATCGACTACGGGCCCGAGGTCGATCACTACACGACCGACATCACGCGCTCGTGGCCGACCGACGGCACGTTCACGCCTCGCGCGGCCGAGCTGTACGACGCCGTGCTCGCCTCCCAGCTGGCCGGCATCGCCGCCTGCAAGCCCGGCGCGACGATCAAGGACGTCAGCAAGGCCTGCAAGGACGTCTTCCTGGCGCGCGGCCTCGACAAGTTCATGCGCCACGGCCCGTGCCACTACATCGGGCTCGAGGTGCACGACCCGGGCGACACCAAGAAGGTCTTCGTCCCCGGCATGGTCTTCACGGTCGAGCCCGGCCTCTACGACACCGAGGCCCACATCGGC
>JABFRZ010000464.1 GCA_013140785.1 Planctomycetota bacterium
GCGCCCCGGAGCGCGAGCCCGGCCACGAGCACGAGCAGCGCTCGCGCGCCGCCGCTGCGGGTCATGGCCGCAGCTCCGACTCGCGCGGTTCGGTCGCTGTCCACGTCCCGTCGGGGCGTTGCAGCTCAAGCTCGATCAGGATCCGCTGCGGCCAGCGCGCGGCCTCTCCGGGCGCGAGCGCGAGCACCGTGCCCGCCTGCTGAACCGGCCCGTGGACGAGCGCGCCCGTGCGCGCATCGCGCACGGTCACGCGATAGGTGCCCTGCGCGGGCCCGCGCCACTCGATCCGCTCCCAGCGCGTCACCTGCGCGGGCGGCGCGACGAGCTCGAACTCGGGATCGTTCAGGTACTCACCGCGCGGCCCGTCCTGCGCCGGCGCGCGCGCGTCACGGAGCCACAAGAACAAGAAGAGGCTCGCGGCTACACCCAGGAGGACGAGCGCCCAAGGCTTCTTCGCGGGCTCGGTCGCGGCCTCGCGCGCAGGCCCCCACGCGGAACTCAGCGTTCGCTCCACCCGCTCCAGACCGGGCGCATCGCGCAGGGCCTCGGCCGCGCGCGTGTCGCGCGCCTCCTGCGCGGCGACCTCGTCGAGCAAGCGCGCGACCTCCTCGAGCTCAGGATCGGGTCTGGGATAGGGGGGCGAACTCATATCCCCGCCTCCTTGCGCAGAGGATCGAGGATCTCGCGCAGGCGCACGAGGGCGCGCTGGTAGTGCGTCTTCGCGCTGCTGGGAGGCATCCTCAGCCTCGGCGCGATCTCCTCGAAGGTCAACTGGTCGAAGTGCTTCATCTGCACGATCCGCGCGCCCAGCGAATCGAGCTTCCCGAGGGCGCGGTAGACGTGCTCGTAGTCGAGCTCGGCGGTGAGGGCCGGGACGGCCTCGGACGACGACCCCATCCCGAGGCTGCGTGGTCGCCGGTGGGTGCTGCGCAGCCGGCTCGAGAGCACCAGCTGGCTGAAGCGGTAGGCCCAGGTTTTCAACGAGGCGAGGCCGGCATAGGTGTCGAGTCGCCGCCAGATCTCCACCAGCGTCTCCTGCGCGAGGTCCTCCAGCGCATCGTCCGTGAACGGCCGCCCCATGCGCGCGTTCATCACGGCGAGGTACTTCGGGACGCAGGCCATGCGCTCCGCGAACTCGCGCCGCGCCTGGACCGAGCCGCCCAGGGCCTCGCGAGCGAGATCCAGATCACGAGCGTGCGAATCCGGGCCCGGACCGGGGCGACTGACAACGTCGCCATTCGTCGATGAGTCCCGCAAGGTGGAGAGGATTATCCCTGAACCGGCCGTGGTTGCTTCATCGCCAGGCCGAACTCTCGCCAACCTGCTGGCGGCGCACGCAAAGACGCTGGCGTGGAGCCCTCGCCTCCTTGTGCACGGGCGGTCCTTTGCCTCGCTTCGGAGGGCACGAATTGTCGCGCGGGCCAGGAAAGCGTTGGGCGCGGGCGAATTGCGCGCGCTCACGCTCGAGACTCTACAGGTTCCCGAGGTGGATCGCGCCGGTCGGACAGTTGCGCGCGCAAGCGTGGTCGCGCGTGCACTCGTAGTTCGAGAGCTTGCGCACTTCGGCCTTCTCGCCCTGGGCCCAGAAGGCCTGGGTCTCGCACACCATCTCGCAGTTGCCGCAGCCGATGCAGGCGTTCGAGTCGATGCGGATCGAGACGTAGTCGCGCGGCGTGACCGGGCAGGCGAGCCCATCCAGCACGTCGGCGCGCACCAGCTGGCGCGTGGCCGCGTGCGAGGTGATCACGCGCAGGGTTTCCTCCTCGCCCAGGCGCACGACCTCGGGCACGTCGCTAAACTCGAAGCGCGACAGGTGCCCGACCTTGGGCTGGATCAGGACCGTGCTGCGGTCCTGGTGCATGTGCAGCAGCTGCTCGACGATGATCTCCTCGGCGATCTCGAACGAGCGGTACAGCGTGCTGACCACGCGGTCCTTGTAGTTGGGGGTCTTGAAGGTGGCCTTGACCGTCAGATCCACCGCGATGATCAGGTCCGGATGCAGGGCCTTGGCGAAGCGCAGCGGCAGCGGATCGACGATGCCGCCGTCCATGTAGTGGTAGCCGTCGCGCTCGAAGGGCTCGAAGATGCCCGGCAGGCAGCACGAGGAGTACACCGCGTCGAGCAGCGAGATGTCGCGCATGCCGGGGGTCCCCCAGAAGGCGAGCCCGCCGGTCTCGAGGCACACCGCGTTGCAGAAGAAGGGCACCTTCATGCTCTCGAAGTCGAGCTCGGGCAGCATCGAGGCCAGGCGCTCGCGGAAGGTGTCGCCGCGGTAGACGCTCGAGGCGCGCACGCCCTTCAGCAGGAACTTCACGAAGTTGAGCTTGAAGTAGTCCTCCTTCTGGAGGTTCGAGACGATCTCCTCCATGCGCTTCAGCGGCACGCCGCCGGCCGCCAGGGCCCCGATCAGGGATCCGATCGAGGTACCGATGATCGCGTCGTAGCCGATGCCGAGGCGCGCGAGCGCCTTGAGCACGCCCACGTGCGCCATCCCGCGCATCCCGCCGCCGCCCAGCACGAGCACCGTGCTCGGCCGCGTGCGCGCGCCCTGCAGCATCAGACCGGAGGAGGAGGGTGCGGGGCTCGCGTTCAAGAGATCGTGGCTATCGGACGATGGAGCTCCTTCCATTTGAGGAATCGGGGTGCTCCAAGTCCACGGCGCGAGCTCGTGCGTCGCCGTCCTGCGCGCCCAGCGGCACGAAGGCCGCCATGGATTCCGCGCCGCGCGAACGCTTGAATCACCCGACCCCGATGTCCAGCACTCGAGCCGCCGAGCCCATCGTCATCGCCGCCGGGATCCGCTTGCCGCAAGCACGCGCGGGCGGCGCTTTCGCGCGCGAGGACGCCGGGCACCTCGGCGCGGCGGTCGTGCGCGAGTGCCTGAGCCGCTCCGGCCTCGACCCGGCGCTCTTGTCCGAAGTCGTGGTCGGCTGCGTCGGCCCGCCCCACGACCAGGCCAACGTCGCGCGCGTGATCGCGCTGCGCGCCGGTGTGCCGCGTTCCGTGCCCGCCCACACCGTGGCGCGCAACTGCGCCAGCGGCATGGAGGCCGTGTCCACGGCCGCGACCGCGCTCTCTGCCGGTCGTGGGGATCTCTACCTCGTGGCCGGGGTCGAGGTGATGAGCGCCTACCCGCTGGTCTACAACCACCTGGCCGTGGGCTTCTTCGGGCGCCTGATGCGCGCGCGCGCGCCGCTCGAGAAGCTGGCGGCGTTCGCGAGCTTTCGCCCAGCGATGCTCGCGCCGCGCATCACCCTGAGCGAGGGCCTGACCGACCCGACCGTGGGCCTGATCATGGGCTCGACGGCCGAGAACCTGGCGCGCGACTTCGGCATCACGCGTGCGCAGGCCGACCGCTTCGCGCTGGAGAGCCACCAGCGCGCCAAGGCCGCGCGCGACTCCGGGCGCCTCGCGCGCGAGATCCACGCGCACCTCCCGCTCGGCGCCAAGCCGCAGCAGGGCGCGTTGCTCCACGACGACGGCATCCGCGACGACCAATCGCTCGAGGCCCTCGGGAAGCTCAAGCCCTACTTCGAGAAGCCCGACGGCATCGTCACGGTCGGCAACGCCTGCGGCATCACGGACGGCGCCTGCGCGATGCTGGTGACGACGGCCTCGCGCGCGAGGGAACTCGGCCTCGCGCCGCTGGCCACGATCCGCGCCTGGGCCTTCTCCGGCTGCGATCCGGCGCGCATGGGCCTCGGCCCGGTCTACTCGAGCGCGAAGGCCCTACGCGACTCCGGCTGCACGCTCGCCGACATGGACGTGATCGAGATCTACG
>JABFRZ010000012.1 GCA_013140785.1 Planctomycetota bacterium
CCACGGGCTCGCGCAGGGTGAGTTCGAGCGCGAGACCGGCCGGGGTCGTCTCGCAACGCCCGACGCGCGCGACGAACGACAGCGCGCCCAAACGCGCCGCGAGGGGTTCGAGCGAAACCGGCGCGCCGAGCACGAAGGGCGTCTCCTGAGCGAGCGCGTCCCGCAGGTGCTCCAGCCAGCGCGGATCGATCCACGCGGGAGCGCGAGTCACGCGCGCGCCGGCGGGATCGACCCAGAGCGGGCTTGGTCCCTGCACGGACCGCGGCTCGCGCGGTACGGCCCGGCCAAGGCGCAGATGGCGGCTCCACGCGAGCCCCACCGCCAGGACCACGAGGCCCAAGACCGGAAGGAGCTGCGCGAGCGCGGCGTCTCTGCGACCTCTGGCCCGTAGCGCGAGGTCCGCGCGAGGAGCAAGCTCGGGGCGAGCAGGACCCGGTTCCATGCGCGGTCCGGCGGGCTCAGTTCACACGCGCTTCGACGGTGGGCAACTCGACTTCGCGCGTGGGGCCGGCGCCCGTGCCGCGTGCGGTCTTCATGGCCTCCTCGATGAAGAGGTCGATGCTGGTCTGGATCTCGCCGATCTCCTCGCGGCTGAAGGAGAGGCGCGGGGCGTTCTGCGCGTGCAGCTCGTGCCCCAGCAGCCGGGAAACGATCTTCAGGTGAGCGAGCGTCCGCTCGAGGCGGTTGGGCTGGTTGGCGGTGGTGCGCGTGCGGTCCATGGCAGACGAAGGAATGGAGGGTCGGTCGAGGCTCCGGGTCCGTGAAGCCACCTTGATACGGAGCGGAGGCGGCCGGCTCAAGCCTGGGGGCGTAGATCCAGCCAGAAGAAGGGGCGAGGGGGCCTCGCTTTCAGGAGCCGAGCCCGACGGAAGTCGCGCTCAGCGAGCCCTCGCTCATCAAGAAGATGCGCGGGCGCACGTCGCTCTTCTCTGGGGTCCACTCCCAGTAGCGCAGCAGGATCTTGTAGACCATCAGCCCGACCTCGCCCTCGCCCCACAGGAGATAGCGCGCGGCCTGGGTCATCAGGTTGGTGCCGGTCAACCCGATGAACAGGCTGATGGGGTCGAGCAGCTCGCTCACGTAGGCGACCGTGTTCGCAACCGCGATCGCGCCGCTGACGTCGAGCAGGATGTTCGGCCCGGCGCGCTTCACCGACAGCGTCAGCGGCGCCAGGAACTCGCTGCGGTTGTCCATCAGCGAGACGTGCAGGAAAGCGAGCGGGCCATCGATCTTGTAGTGCTTGCGCAGCTCCTCGGCCTTGCGGCTGCGAGCGGCCGGCGTGTCGCCGCGCAGCGGCACGAGGTGCACCTTGTGGCCGACGATCTCCTGCCACAGCTCGGCCGAGGCCTGGTCGGCGAAGCGGATCTCGGACACACGCAGCTCCGTGGCGCGGCGGATGCGGCTGGCGGCGCTCGAGAAGAGGATCACCAGCACGAAGGCGCCGGCGATCAGCGCGCCCGTCGGACGAGCGACGACGTTGTCGACCAGCGTGAAGAGGAACACCGCGGTCACCAGCCAGAAGTACCCGCTCTGGCCGAGGCCGGCGAGGCGCCCAAGCAGCTTGGGTTCCGCGCGGGACTCACGCCACAACGCCAGGGCGACCGCCAAGGCGGCCGAGAGCATCAGGACGAGCACGCCGGTCGCGTAGGCGCTGCCCTGGGCCTCGACGTCGGCGTCGAACAGCCAGGTGACGAACAGCGCGACCGCGCACAGGATCAGCACCAGCGGACGGCGGTAGGTGGTCCACTGCGGCGCCATGCCGAAGCGCGGCAGGTAGCGCGGCACGAGGTTCAGGAGACCGACCATGGCCGAGGCGCCGGCGAACCACAGGATGGCGATCGTGGCCGCGTCGTAGGCGCTGCCGAAGGCATGACCGAGGAGCTCGTGCGCGAGGAAGGCCAGCGCACGCCCCGCCGCCGCGCCGCCCTCGGAGTAGGCCTCGGGCGGCACGAGCAGCGTGGTCACGAAGCTCGAGAGCAGCAAGAGCCCGCTCATGATCAGGGCCGCCGTGAGCAAGAGCCGCCGCGTGGCACGGATACGTCCGCGCGGCTTGGGCGCGCCTGCATCGCTCGCGTCGCCGGCGACGTGCGGCATGACGGCCACGCCCGTCTCGAAGCCGCTCATGCCCAGCGCGAGTTTCGGGAACAGGATCGCCGCGGCCAGGATCAAGGCCGGCGTGTCGCCCTGCAGCCCGAGGTCGAGGCGCCAGGCGTCGATGACCTCGGGCCGGCGCGCGATCTCGAGCAAGCCACGCACGAGCACCACCAGGTTGAGCGCGATGTACGGGATGGCCACGAAGGTGGCGACCCGCACCGCCTCGCGGAAGCCGATCAGAAACACGCCCGCGAGCAGCGCCAGCAGGAGTACCGTCACCGCGACCTGGTGTCCCTCGAGCACGTGCTTCAGGAGCGGGTTCTCGACCGCGTGCTGGGCCGCGTCCGCAGCCGAGAGCGTCATCGTGATGATGAAATCCGTGGCTGCGAAGCCGAGCAGCACCAACACCAACAGCTTCCCCCACCAGCCGCCCAGCAGGCTCTCGAGCATCGCGATCGAGCCCTGCCCGGCGAAGGAGCGCGCCGCGACTTGCGAGTACACGGGCACCGCGCAGAAGAGCGTGACCAGCACCAGCACCGCCGTGGCGACGGGCGAGAGCGCGCCGGCCGCGAGCAACGCGATGCCCGGTTGGTAGCCGAGGGTCGAGAAGTAATCGACCCCCGTCAGCCACAGCACCCGATACCACGGCTCGGGCTTCTCGTGCGCATCGTCCTCGCCGGGAGCGCTGCCCGCGCGCATCCAGCGCGAGAGGGCGCGCTCGGACACAGCCGTGCGCGGCGTGGGCAGCTCGGGCAGACAGAGGTCGATTGCCAAACGCGAAGGCGCAGTCGCTAGCGGGGCTTGCGGGGGCGCGAGCGGCGCAGAGGCGCGGGCGGACGTGTGTTGCGGGCACGCTCTTCCAGCCAGCGCAGCAGCAGGCGCACGCCGACACCCGTGCCGCCGCTGCCGCCCTGGTAGTCGCGCTCATCCACGCCCCAGGCCGAGCCCGCGATGTCGAGGTGCGCCCAGGGCGTCTTGGCCACGAAGTACGAGAGGAACGCGGCTCCGGCCGAGGAGCCGGCGCCCTGGCCGGCGTTGATGTTCTTGAGGTCGGCCACGGTCCCCTTCATGTGCTCCTTGTGCTGCTCGAGCAGCGGCAACGGCCACACGAGTTCGCCGGTCGCCTGGCCCGCCGCCACCAGCTCGTCCTGCAGCGCCCGATCGTTGCCGAGCACACCCGAGAGCTCGTGCCCGAGGGCCGTGATCACCGCGCCCGTGAGCGTGGCCAGGTCCACGATCGCGTCGGGCGCGAGCTTCGTCTCGGCATACACGAGCGCGTCGGCCAACACGAGGCGGCCCTCGGCATCGGTGTTCAGGACCTCGATCGTGGTGCCGTTCATGGCCGTGACGAGGTCGCCCGGCTTGGTGGCTCGGCCGTCGGGCATGTTCTCGCTGGCGGCGATGACGCCGTGCACCTCGAGTGCGAGCTCCAGCCCGGCCAGGGCCTGGAACACGCCCAGCACGGCCGCGCCGCCCGACATGTCGTACTTCATCTCGTCCATCTTCGCGCCGGGCTTCAGGCTGATGCCGCCCGAGTCGAAGGTCAGCCCCTTGCCGACCAGCGCGATGCGGCCGCGCGCGCGCACGCGCGGCCGGTAGGTGAGATGGATCAGATAAGCCGGCTCCGCGGAGCCGCGCGCGACCGAGGCGAACGCGCCCATGCCAAGGCGCTCCAGCG
>JABFRZ010000299.1 GCA_013140785.1 Planctomycetota bacterium
CGAAATAGGCGCGCGTCGGGCGCACGAGCTCGAACAGGCGTGCGCAGATCGTGGCCACGCCGGCAAAGTGCCCCGGGCGGAACTCGCCTTCGAGCCCGCGCGCCGCCGGACCGGGAGCGCGGCGCGGGACCGGCGCGCCTGGCGCGACCTCGGGAAAGAACTGCGCCAGTGTGCCGGTGAAGAGCATCGAACAGCGCGCGCCCTCGAGCAGACGCGCGTCGGCCTCCAGATCGCGCGGGTAGCGCTCGCAGTCGCGCGGGTCGTCGAACTGCAGCGGATTCACGAACACGCTCACACAGACGCGCTCGTTCTCCTCCACGGCGCGGCGCACGAGCGCGAGGTGGCCGGCGTGCAACGCACCCATGGTGGGCACGAAGCCGAGGCTTTTCCCGGCGGCGCGCACCGTCGCGCACCAGTCCGCGGCCGCGCTCGGATCGGCACAGCGCACCAGCTTCAACGCGCGTCCCCTTGGGCGGCGCGCAACTCGGCGACGCGCGCACGCACGCTGGACCCCGAGCGCCGCAGCCGGAGTTCGGGCGCCAGCGCGCACAGGGGCTCGAGCACGAACAGGCGCTCTTCGAGGCGCGGGTGCGGCACGATCAGCCCGGGACGCTCGAGCTCGAGCTCGCCGTACAGGAGCAGGTCGAGGTCCAGCGGGCGCGGCCCGCTCGGCACCTCGCGCTCGCGCTCGCGCCCGAATTGCGTCTCGATGCGCAAGAGCAGCCACAGGAGATCCTCCGGCGCCAGCGTCGTGCGCGCTTCCAAGCAGCCGTTCAGGTAGTCGCCCTGCCCAGGCGGCCCGCCCTCGGCGCGCGTCTCGATCCAGGACGAGACGCGCACGACCTCGACTTCGTCGGCACTTCGCAGGGCCTCGACGGCGCCGTCGAGATTCGCGCTGCGGTTCCCCAGGTTGCTGCCCAGGGCGACGAAGGCCGTGACCGCGCTCATGCGCGCGAAGCCGCGCGCCGCCGCGCGCGCGCGCGCAGCCACTCCCGCGGCCCGGAGACAATCCCGGACACGAGGAAGGCCATGGCCGCGAGGAACATGATCGGCACCGGCGCCAGGTAGAAGAGGATCAGCGCGAAGACGACCACGACCAGCGTCAGGAACTGCCCGCCTCGGCTGGCGAGGTACGAGATGCCATGCACGTAGCGGATGTTGCTGACCATCAAGAGGCCGAGCAGGGGCAGCATGCCCACCAGCAGGGTGGGAATCCATTCGAGCAAAGGCGTCCAGTCCACCTCGCGCATGAAGAGCAGCCGGTGCATCCAGGTGGGCGTGCCCTCCTCCTGCTCCAGCTCCGGACGGCGCAGGATCAGGTACAGCCAGATCGTGGCGCACACGGCCCCCGCCGCGGCGGGCGAGGGCAAACCCTGGAAGGTCTTGACCCCGTTGTCGTCGTTCTCGCCGTCGCGCGCGGGGGGCGGGCTCGGCTCGAGGTTGAAGCGCACCAGGCGCAGGATGGCCATGAGCGCGAAGGAAGCCGCCGCCAGGAAGTGCAGGCGCGCGCTGCCGTCGGTCGACTCGTGCTCGATCAGCACCTTGGCCAGCATGGCCGGCACGACGCCGAAGGTCAGCGCGTCCGAGAACGAGTCGAGCTGCGCCCCGAACTCGCTGCCACCGCCGGTCATGCGCGCCACCAGACCGTCCAGGGCGTCCAGGATCATGCCGAGCAGGACCAGGAAGCAGGCCGCCTCCATCTTCTCGTAGAAGACGATCGGATTCTTCCCCGAGAGCGTCAGGGCGTCGATGGCCTTGGACAGCGCCAGCAGGCCGCAGAATGCGTTGCCCAGGGTGATGAGGTTGGGCAGCAGCTGGGCGCGACGAGAGCTCATGGGGCGGACGGTCGCCTACGCTACTCCCGCGGCCGAAGGCGAGGAAAGGGCCCCCTCGATTCACCCTCGGCCGCCCGATACGCTTCCGCACCATGAGCGAGATCGCCTCCATCCGAGCGCGTGAGATCTTGGACTCGCGCGGGAACCCGACGGTCGAAGTCGATGTGCTGCTGGCGAGCGGGGCCTTCGGGCGCGCGGCGGTCCCCTCGGGCGCCTCGACCGGGCACCACGAAGCCCATGAGCTGCGCGACGGCGAGGGCCGCTACGGCGGCAAGGGCGTGCTCAAGGCGGTCGAGAACGTGAACACCGAGCTGGCGCGCTTGCTCGAAGACGTGGACGCGCTCGACCAGGCCACGCTCGACCACAAGATGATCGAGCTCGACGGGACGCCCAACAAGTCGCGCCTGGGCGCCAATGCGATCCTGGGCGTCTCGCTGGCCGCCGCCAAGGCCGCGGCCGAGGACTGCGGGTTGCCGCTCTACCGCTACCTCGGGGGCGCGTCGGCCAACCTGCTGCCGGTCCCGATGATGAACATCCTGAACGGCGGCCAGCACGCCGACAACAACGTCGACATCCAGGAGTTCATGATCATGCCCTTCGGCGCCACACGCTTCTCCGAGGGGCTGCGCATGGGCACCGAGGTCTTCCACGCCTTGAAGAGCGTGTGCAAGGCGCGCAACCTGTCGACCGCGGTCGGCGACGAGGGTGGCTTCGCGCCCGACCTCGGCTCGAACCACGAGGCCATCGAGCTCCTGCTCTCGGCCATCGAGAAGACCGGCCTCGCGCCCGGCCGCGACGTGAAGATCGCGATCGATGCGGCCTCGGCCGAGTTCCTGCACGGCGGCCAGTACCACGTGGACGGCAAGAAGCTCTCCGCGAACGAGCTGATCGAGCTGTACGCGAGCTGGGTCGAGCGCTATCCCGTCTTCAGCCTCGAGGACGGCCTCGACCAGGACGACTGGGACGGTTGGAAGCGGCTCACCCAGCGTCTCGGCGACGAGCTGCAGCTGGTGGGCGACGACCTGTTCGTCACCAACGTCGAGCGCCTGAAGCTCGGCATCGAGCGCGGCGTCGGCAACGCGATCCTGATCAAGGTGAACCAGATCGGGACCCTGACCGAGACGCTCGACGCGATCGCGCTGGCGCACCGCCACGGCTACCGCGCGGTCATCAGCCACCGCTCGGGCGAAACCGAGGACACGACCATCGCCGACCTGGCCGTCGCCACCAACGCGGGCCAGATCAAGACCGGCGCACCGTGCCGCTCGGATCGCGTCGCGAAGTACAACCGCTTGCTGCGCATCGAGGAAGAGCTAGGGTCTGGCGGCCGTTACGGCGCACGGCTGTTCGCCTAGGCGCAGAGAATGAGCGCACCGCTCGAACTCGACCTCGAACGCCCCAGCCAGCCCACGCCCAGAGCGCCGTGGGCCCGCGTGCGCGCCGGCGGACGTGGCGCCCTCTTGTGGGCGCCTGTGTGGGTGCCGCTGGTCTTCCTCGGACAGCTACTGGTCCTCGGGCTTCGCCCCACCCTCGCGGAGGAGAACCGCCTGGAGCGCGCCGAGGCTGAAGTACACGCGCGCGCGGCGGCGCTGCGCGACGAAGAGCTCGGTCTGGCCGAAGAGGCGCGCATGCTCGCGGACGATGTCTTCCGCGAACGCGTGCGCCGCAGCCTCGTCGATCCTGCGGCCGAGCCCCTCACGCTCGAGCGCGCGCGCGCCGGCGCCGGGCAGTGAGCCGCGCGGCTCTTTCGCTTCCGCTTTTCCTCGCTCTCGCGCTCGAGAGCGCAGCCGTGCAGCGGCAGGAGCGTGACCTCCAGCATGCGGCCCCGGCCTCCGAAGGCGCGCTCGACAACGACGTCTTCGTGCCGCTCGCGGCGGGCTCGGCCGAGGCCCTCGCCAGCGGCGACAAGGCCCTGGCGCGCGCGCTCGGGCGT
>JABFRZ010000524.1 GCA_013140785.1 Planctomycetota bacterium
CGTGAAGCTCGTGCCCGGGAACCTGCGCCTGCCGCCCGAGGTGATGCGTTCCTTCCACGCGCGCGCGCTCGACGCCGACGGCCGCGCCGCCACGGGCGCGCTCACCTTCACGTGGCGCCTCGAAGGCCCGGGCGAGCTCGTCTCAGAAGGCGACGGCGCGCGCTACACGGCTCCGTCCGCGCCCGCGCTCTCCGCCCTGCACGTCGTCGTGCGCTCCGGAAAACTCCAGGCCGAAGCCCGCGCCGAGATCGAGACCAGCCTCGAGCTCCTCGGCCGCGAGAAGGTCGGCGGCATCCCCGAACCGCGCCCCGTCAACGCACCGGGCGAACCCTGGCGCTCGCGCCTGCGCGCCGACGTGTGGGAGTACAACGAGAGCCACCCCGACTACCGCCTGGCCGTCGAGAACGACGCCAGCCGCCTGCGCTACTTGATCCATCTCTTCGCGAAGGAGGTCGTGCTGCGCAACTTCGGCCGGCCGGGCGACGGCGATCTGCTCGAGCGCTTGGTGCAGGTGCTCACGCACCTGACGCCCGGCAACCGCCGGTGATCCGCGCCCAGCAAGCGCGGTGCGTCCCTGCTCGACTCAGAGTCCCAGAATGGCCACTTGTTTCGAGGACTCGGGATGGAGTCGCAGGAGCACGCGCAGGGCCTGGCGGTGGACGATCGGGTCTGGATCATCGCGTTTGTAGAGCTCGGCGATCACGCCATGCCAGCCAAGGAGCTCGCGCCGTAGGTGCAGGTTCTCCTGGACCTGTACGGTCAGTTCCACGAGCGCCATGGCGCGCTCGTAGCAGGCACGCATCTCGGTCAGGCGTTCCGGGCGCAGGAACTTGAGCGCGCGCTGCATCTCCGCGCCGATCTGGAGGATCTGCTGCCCCAGCTCGAAGTGCGCCCAGCGCTCGGGCGAAAGCGCAGAGTGCTGCGTCACGGATGCGGCCTTCCGCTACCGATCAAGGAAAAAACCACGGCTCGGATCGTCGCACGGATCGCCGGGTTCTGGACCTCGAGCCCCGGATTCCCGGAGGCAGGCCGGATGTTGATCAGCGACTCGTATTCGATGCACTCTTCCTCGTCGAGCTCTGGATGGTAGTTCCCGCCCCACAGGGAGTCCTGGCGGCTGCCCTGCTCGATGAGGCTCGCCCTCCGCGTCGGCGTGAAGCTGGCCCCCGACCGCGACGATCCGGCGTTCGACATCGACGACGAACTTCACCATGTCGGGAAACGGCGCCCCGATGAGTTTGGCGAACTCGGCAGGCGGGAGGCGCTTCGTGACCACGAGGATGGGAGCTGCCGCGGACACTGGACGCGCATGATCCATCGAGCGGTACGCGGCTGTCCAGCGCGGGACTCAGCTGCGGGTCGAACTCGTCAACGTGAGTGGCCGAAGCCGGCGCCGAGATGCCGCCTGCGCTACCTGATCCACCTCTTCGTGAAGGAAGTCGTGCTACGGAACTTCCGGCCGGCCGGGCGATGGTGACTTGCTCGAGCGCCTGGTGCAGGTCCTCACGCACCTGACGCCGGGCAATCGGCGGTGAGCCGTTCGCCAAGAGTCGTGTACCTGGGTTGAGCAAGTCATCGCGAATCAAATCTCTTCCTCGCCTCGTGGAGAACTGACTCCAGTACCTGGAGGTGCTGCTCAACTTCAGTCGTCGCGGGAGTCCCCGGCTCCGTCAGGTAATAGCTCTCGAGAGCTCTTGCTGGCCTTGGGGCTGTGTCCGTGGGAATACCGCCGGAACCGCCTACGACTGACGTAGGCGCGATCGAGTGGACGTGGATGACTTGCCCCAATTCTGCGGGCTTCTCATGGATGATGAGGTCTCTGTGCTTCCTGAAGAACAAGACCGATGCGTTCTCATCTAGAGAATCGAACCAATCCTTCACACCTTGGCTCTTCGTGGCCTTGAAGCGCTCGTGATCACGTTGGAGGGCCGACCGAGCAAAGACAATGCACGCTTCCAAGAATGCTTCGAAGGCTTCGAGATCCCCGTCCGACGCCTTCGCCCTTTCGAGGAAGAACCTTGCGCGCGACAGAGCGTCTCTTGACTCGGCACTCGGACTCATGCTGCCCCTACTCCGGCGTCACGTACGCTGCCGTGATGCCCCCGTCGACGAGCAGGGACGCGCCGGTCATGTAGGAGGAATCGTCGGAAGCGAGGAAGAGCGCGGCCTTGGCCATTTCCTTGGCCTCGCCGAAGCGCCCCATCGGGATGTGGACGAGGCGGCGTTGTCTCTTGGCCTCGGTGTCCAGGAACTTCATCAGGAGCTCGGTCTTCAGGGGGCCCGGGCTGAGCGCGTTCACGCGGATGTTCTGGCGCGCATGGATCACGGCCAGCTCGCGGGTCATGGCGAGCACGCCGCCCTTCGAGGCCGTATAGGCGAGCTGCGGGGTCGCGGCGCCGAGGTGCGCCACGAACGAAGCGACGTTGATTACGCTCCCGCCGCCGGCGCGCTTCAGGGCGGGGATGCCGTGCTTGCAGCCCAGGAAGACGCCCTTCAGGTTGATGGCCATCGTCCTTTCCCAGACGGCCTCGGACGTGTTCACGGCATCGTCGTCGGCTGAGTCCATGATGCCGGCGTTGTTGAAGAGCACATCGAGCCTGCCGAAGATGCGCTCGCACTCGGCCACCATGCGCGCGCAGTCCGCGTCCTTCGAGACGTCGGCGCGCACGAAGAGCGCGCGGCCGCCTGCTGCTTTCACGCGCGCGACGGTCTCCTGGCCGCCGGCCTCGTTCACGTCGGCCACGAGCACCGCCGCGCCCTCGGCCGAGAACAGCAGCGCCGACTCGCCGCCGATGCCGCCACCCGCGCCCGTGATGAGCGCGACCTTGTCCTTCAACCTCATGGCCTGTCCTTCCGGTAGGTGATAGCAGCCGCGGCGAGCGCGTCGAACAGACGCTGCTGGCCCTCGTCCGCGGCCGCGGTCTCCTCGGGATGCCATTGCACCGCGAGATAGAAGGGATGATCGCGGCGCTCGACGGCCTCGATCGTGCCGTCGGCGGCGTGCGCGCTGATCTCGAAGCCCGCCGCCACGCGCCGGATGGCCTGGTGGTGCGACGAGGAAGTGCTCGGCCGCGGCCGGCCGACGATCGCGAGGAGCTTCGAGCCGCGCGCGAGCTCGACCTCGTGCAGGCTCGAGGTGCCCGGCCCCGGGCCGCGGTGCGCGAGCTCCTCGCCCACTTCGTCGGGCAGGTGCTCGATCAGGCTGCCGCCGAAGGCCACGTTGATGACCTGGCAGCCGCGGCAGATGCCGAGCGTAGGCAGCTTCATCGCGAGCGCCGCGCGCGCGAGCTCGAGCTCGGTCGCGTCGCGCTCCTTGTGGACGCCGTACAGCTTGGGGTGCCGCGTTGCGCCGCCGTACAGCTCCGGATCGACGTCACCGCCGCCCGAAAGCACGAGGCCATCGAGGTGCCCGAGCAGCTCGGCCAGGCGCGGCTCGCCCGGCGCGATCAGCCACGGCAGCGCGCCGGCGCGGCGCACGGCGTGCACGTACTCGACCGGCAAGTGGTAGCGCTCCAGGTTCTCGCGTGGCGCGTAGGTCGTGATGCCGAGGATCGGGGCGGGCACGGGCGAGAGAGTACGAGAGCGCCGCGCTCGAATCGAGGGCGCGCGGCGCCGCCAGCCTCAGACGCTCGGGCACTCCGCCACGGCCGACACCGGCGCGAAGCGCACGTCGAATTGCAGCTCGTCCACGACACGGCGCGCGCGCGTGGGCCGAGCGGCTCGAGCGCGGGTCCTCCGCCAGCACGAAGGCGAGGTGCGGA
>JABFRZ010000059.1 GCA_013140785.1 Planctomycetota bacterium
GTCCAGCAGGTCTTTGCCTACCAGCCGCTCGCGCCGCACCTTTCCTTCGACGCGGCCTTCCTGCTGGGCGACGCGCAGGAATCCGCGACGAGCAACGATTTCCTGAGCATCGATCTCTCGGACGGCAGCACGAACTGGAACTTGCTCTACGCCGACGGCTTCAGCGAGCTCCCGGGCACGTCCGTGAAGTACGGCCTCGCGATGACGGCCGTCGAGCGCGTGCACGTGGACCTGCGCCAGCTCTTCCCCGGCCTGGCCGCGGGCGCCGCGCTCACCTTGAGCCTCGGCGTGGGCAACGGCGGCGACGGCCTCAATCCTTCGCGCGCCTACGTGGACGCCATCCGACTCGTGCCCGCGGCCACGGCCAGCTTCCGCAACGGCCTGGGCCGCAACGCGCCGCGCTATGCCTCTTCGCCCGCCGTGCTCGGCGGCGCATGGACGATCCAGGTCGATACGAGCGGGCACGCCGGAGTCCGCGCGATCCAGGTGGTGGGCATGCAGCGGCCGGCCTCCGGCTCCGTGCGGGTCGCGGGCGAGCTGCTGGTCTCGGGCAAGAAGCTCTTCGCCCAGTCCTGGCCGGCGCTGCCCGGGCTCATGACGCGCACGATCACGCTGCCTCGGGACTTGACCCTGATGGGCCTCTCCATGGCCACGCAAGTCACGCTCATCGGCGGCGGGGCCGAGCTCTGCAACGCGTACGACCTCGTGCTCGGGTTCTAGCCGCGGCGCGCGATTTCTCGCGCACGACTCTCGCGCGCTCGATCCGCCCGCCGCGCGAAGGTGGGGCATAGTTCTCCAGCGAGTCTCGCCGGTCGGACACCCGGCGCTCCATCCCCACGATGTACCGAACCGTTTTCAGAATCACCGCGGCCAGGATCTGCTTGGCCCTCGGAATCCTCTTCCCACTCGGCGCCGCGGGTCCCTCGGCCCTGCAGCTGGGCCACGTCGTCAAGGCCCAGAAGATCAGCGCGACCTCGGGCGGCTTCGACGCCGTGCTCGAGGAGATGGACCAGTTCGGTCGCTCGATCGTCAACCTGGGCGACCTCGACGGCGACGGTCTCACGGACATCTTGGTGGGTGCGCACACCGACGACGACGGCGGTCTCGACAAGGGCTCCGTCTACGTGCTGTTCCTGCGTGCCAACGGCTTCGTCAAGGCCTGGCAGAAGATCAGCGATCTGGAGGGGAACTTCGTGGGTCAGCTGGACCGCGGCGACCAGTTCGGGCGCGCGGCCGCGAACCTGGGCGACCTCGACGGCGACGGCGTGGTGGACGTGGCCGTCAGCTCCAACTACGACGACGACGACGGCGCCAACAAAGGCGCGGTCTACATCTTGTTCTTGAACACCGACGGCACGGTCAAGCAGTCCCAGAAGATCAGCGCTCTCGCGGGCGGCCTGCCGGCCCCCCTCAACATTCACGACGAGTTCGGGCGTTCGCTCACGGCGCTCGGCGACCTGGACGGCGACGGGCTGTGTGAGCTGTTGGTGGGCACGCCCGAGGACGACGAAGGCGGCACGAACACGGGCGCGTTGCACGTCCTGTTCCTCAACGCGAACGGCACCGTCAAGAACTACCGCCGCATCAGCAAGTTCAGCTCGGGCCTCGCGCTCAAGCCCGGCGACTGGTTCGGCTTCTGCAGCGCGAATTTGGGCGACTTCGACGGCGATGGCGTGGTGGATGTCGCCGTCGGCTCCGTGCTGGACGACGACGGCGGTGTCAACCAAGGCTCGCTCTGGATCCTGTTCTTGAACGCCGACGGCAGCGTCAAGGCCGCGCGCGAGATCGACGAGCTCGAGGGCGGCCTGCCGGCGCTCGACGACATCGACCAGTTCGGCACCTCGGTCACGAAGCTCGGCGACCTGGACGGGGACGGCGTGATCGACATCGCCGTGGGCACCGTCAAGGACGACGACGGCGGCACGGAGGGCGATCCGGACGCCGACGTGGGCGCGGTCTACGTGCTGTTCCTCAATCCCGACGCTTCGGTCAAGTCGTGGGTCAAGCTCAGCGACACCTCGGGCAGCCTGCCTTTCGCGCTCGACCAGTGGGACTGGTTCGGCAGCGCGCTGGCGCCGCTCGGCGGCATGAGCGGCGACGGCCTGTTCAACGTGGCTATCGGCTGCCGCAACGACGACGACGCGGGCGGCAACCACGGCGCGGTCTACCTGGTGCAGCTCAACGACGGCACCGCGCCCGCGGCCCAGTTCGAGGCCAGCGCGACGCTCGGCATCGCGCCCCTGACGGTGGCCTTCACGGACACGAGCACCGGCAACGTGACGGGCTGGGTCTGGAACTTCGGCGACGGCGGTGCGCAGTCGAATCTGCGCGGCCCCTCGCGGACCTACACGACGCCGGGCACCTACGACGTGCAGCTCACGGCGCGCGGGCCGAAGGGCGTGGACGCGGAGATCAAGCGCGGGCTCATCACCGTTGCCAGCGGCCTGCTCGCGTCCTTCGATGCCGGCCCGCGCACGGGGCCGTGCCCGCTGTCGGTGGGCTTCAGCGATCTTTCGCAAGGCGCGATCAACAGCTGGAGCTGGGACTTCGGCGACGGCCAGGTCTCGAACCTCGCGAACCCGACGCACGTCTATGCCGCGTGCGGCACCTACACGGTTGCGCTCACCGTCAGCGGGCCGAACGGCACGCACACGCGCACCGAGAGCGACTTCGTGGTCGCGGCCCTCGTGCCGCCGGCGGCGGAATTCACGGCCCTGCCGGCCAGCGGTCCCGCGCCGCTCGACGTGCAGTTCGGTGACGCGACCGGTGGGCAAGTGACGAGCTGGAGCTGGGACTTCGGCGACGGCCAGTTCTCCAACCTCGCGAGTCCGCTGCATCGCTACGCGGCCGAGGGCACGTACACAGTCACGCTCACCGCCGTCGGCCCGGCCGGCAGCGACGTCGAGACCAAGCTCGCCTTCGTGACGGTCACCGGACCGCCGCCCTCGGCCTACTTCGAGGCCACCCCGACGATCGGGCCCGAGCCGCTCACGGTCTCCTTCCTCGACGTCACGACCGGCCTGCTCAGCTCCTGGGCCTGGTCCTTCGGCGACGGCGCCACTTCGAGCGAGCGCCATCCCGCGCACACCTACAGCGGACCCGGGCTCTACACCGTCACGCTGGTCGTGGACGGGCCGAACGGCGGCGACGTGCGCACGCTCACCGACTTGATCACGGTCGAGCCGGGCGTTCCCGCCGCGGCCTTCGGCGCGACGCCCGCCAGCGGTCCGGCGCCGCTCGTCGTGCAGTTCACGGACCTCTCGACCCTGACCGTCACGGGCCGCTCGTGGAGCTTCGGCGACGGCACGAGCTCCAGCGCCAAGAACCCGCAGCACACCTACGCGAATCCTGGTCTCTACTCGGTCGCGCTGACGGTCACAGGTCCGGGCGGGAGCGACACCCACTCCATCGCGGACCTGATCACCGTCAGCGCGCCGCCGACCGTGGCCGACTTCGGCGCCGCGCCCGCGAGCGGAGTGGCTCCGCTCTCGGTCGCGTTCACCGATCTATCGAGCTCCAATGCCACGGGCTGGGCCTGGGACTTCGGCGACGGCACGGCCTCCACGCTCGAGAGCCCGGTCCATGTCTTCGCGGCGCCCGGCACCTACGACGTGACGCTCTCCGTGACGAGCCCGACCGGCACCGACGCGCGCACGTACCCAGGACTGATCACGGTGCTCCAGCCGCCGCCCGAGGCGGGCTTCGCCGCCAGCCCGACGTTGGGCGTGGCGCCGCTCGCCGCCAAAGTGACCGTGTACGTC
>JABFRZ010000268.1 GCA_013140785.1 Planctomycetota bacterium
CCTCCCGCTGGTCCCGCGCTCTAGCAGCCCGTGGCGAAAGTCGCGCTGCTCGTCGTGTTCGCCTTCGGCGCGCTCGCCAGTTGCTCGGCCACGCTCGAGAACAAGCGCATCCTCCAGTACCTCAACCAGGGTGGCTTCGGGAAGCGCTACACGGGCAACGCCCAGGAGCAGAACTACGTCTCCATCGGCGACACGATCACCTTCCTGGACACGTTCAACCAGGAGGAGGTGAGCGGCACCGCGGTGGTGGACATCGACGGCACGATCCTCCTGCCCGAGGTCGGGAACGTGTACGTGGCCGGCTTCACGCGCAGCGAGCTGGAGAGCTACCTGACCCAGAAGCTGGCGCCCTACTTCGTCGAGACCGACGTCAAGGTGAACATCCGCACCGGCGGCAAGAAGGTCTACTACGTGATGGGGCAGGTGGGCCGGCCCGGGCCCTATCCCTACAGCGGCGATCTGACGCTGTACGAGGCCGTGCTCCTGGCCGGGCCCGACGAGTTCGGGGCCAACCTGGGGCGCGTGCGCCTGATCCGGGCCGACCCGCGCGACCCGCTGGTGATCACGGTCGATGCCACGGAGATCTGGACCTCGGGCGATTCGACCTACAACATCCAGGTGCACGAGTACGACATCGTCTACGTGCCGCCGACTCTGCTGCAGTCGGTCGCCGACCTGGTCTCGGGCGTGTTCGTGCCGATCACCTCGGTCCTGCGCGACGTCCTGTACGCGATCTTCGCCTTCGACGATCCGCGCTTCCTGTTCAGCCGAGGGCGGCGCAACAACAACGTCTTCTAGCCAGTCCCGCACAGTCGATGGCCGCCGCGGTTCCCAACCAGTTGCTCGACCTCCTGCGCGCGCTCAAGCGGCGCCGCTACCAGGTGATCGTGCCGGCCATCCTGGTGGCCACCTTCGGGATCGCCTTCGCTGTCATCGTCCCCAAGCGCTACCGCGTCTCCATGCGCATCGACATCGGGGACCGCACCCGGGTCGAATCCGACGCGCGCCTGAAGAACCCGCAGGAGGTGGCCGTGCGACGTGAGGCGGCCTCCGCGCACGAGCACATCGTCAACTACACGCGCGTCAAGGATTTCGTCGAGAGCAACCTCTCGCTGTGGCCCGACTACGCGCAGGCCAATAACGACGGCGAGCGCTACAACTTCATCTCGAAGCGGATCCTGAAGGACCTGTCGGCCCAACCTACGCTGCGCGACGCGAAGGGCGGCGGCACGATCTTCATCGAGATCAGCTACAGCGACGAGGATCCCACGCGCGCCGCCAAGCTGCTCGACGGCATTTCGGCCGCCTGGCTGAAGGAGATGTTCGAGTCGGACCGCACCACGCTCCTGGACGAGCGGGCCGAGTTCCAGGACATGATCGGCACCCAGCAGGCCGAGCTGACCGAGAGCGAGGACCGTCTGTACGCCGTGTACGAGCGGCTCGGGATCGACCCGAGCTCGTCCGGCCTCGAGACGCGGCGCGACGATCCGCGCGACTGGGCCTTCAAGCAGCTCGACAAGGCCAAGACCGAGCTGGCGGACGTGGAGTTCACGCTCGAGCTCGCGCAGTTCGAGCAGCTGCAGGCCGAGCAGCTCCTGAGGGAGACTCCGGCGGTCCTGCGCACGGAGGTCACGCCCGAGGCCGACGACCCCGACGTCGTGCTAGCGCAGCACAAGAAGGAGCTCGTCGCGCTCGAGGAAGAGATCGAGAACCTGCGCCCGAGCAATTCGACCTACAAGCGCTTGAAGCCGAAGATCGACGCGCTGCGCCAGGAGATCGCCGAGCTCGCGAGCCAGGAGCCGGAGGTCGACTCGCGTTGGGTCGAGGAGCCGAACGAGCGCTACGACGAATACGATTTGGCCCTGCGCAGCAAGCGCGACGAGGTTGGGCGTCTAGGGAAGAAGCGCGACGAGCTGGCCCAGGTCGTCGCGAACCTCGAGCTCGAGACCAAGGCGCGCTCGGCCCAGTACAAGGAGCTGGACGAGCTCGAGAACGAGGTGACCTTGGCGCGCGAGCTGGTCAACCGCACTAGGCGCGAGTGGCAGGACCGCGACACCTCGCTGCAGCTCCTCGACCGCTCGCAGCAGGCCTGGATCATCTCCAAGCCGCCGCTGCCCTCGGCCGCCTCGACCCAGCCCAACCCCTGGCTGCTGGCGACCGTCTCGGTGGTGCTCGGGCTCGCGCTCGGCCTCGGCCTGGCCGTGCTCACGGAGTTCGCGCGCAGCTGCTACCGCAGCACGACCGACCTCGCCAGCGTGATGGGCGTGCCGGTCCTGGGTGCGATCGAGACGATCGTGACGCGCAAGGAGCGCCGGCGCCTGCAGCTCGCGCACGCGACCGCCGGGCTGTCCACGGCCGTGATCGTGGGCACGATCGGCTGGCTCACGTGGCTGTGGTATTCCGCGCCGGAGCGACTGCCGCTCGAGGTCCAGGACGCGATCGAGCGCTTGCGCTCGGCGCTGAAGTGAAGGCGAGCAGCGCGCCGACATGCGCGACCTGATCCTCACGCTGGTCCTGTTCGGGCTGATGCCGGTGTGCTACCGCAAGCCCTTCGTCGGACTGGCGGTGTTCTCCTGGCTCGCCTACATGCGCGTGCAGGACCTGACCTGGGGCTTCGCGCGCGGGATGCGCTGGTCGTACTACGTCGCGATCGTGACCTTCGCCGGGTTCCTGGTGTCGCGCGAGCGCAAGCGCTGGTTCCTGCGCGATCCGCGCTGCCACGTGATGCTCGCGCTGGTGGGGCTGATCGGGATCGGGATCCTGCTCTCCAAGGCCCCGAGCTTGCGCCAGGCCGAACGCTACCTCGAGTACGGCAAGATCGTGGCCGTGTCGCTGTTCACGACCGCCATCGTGAGCACCAAGGAGCGCCTGCGCGTGCTCTTGTGGGTCATCGCCCTCAGCCTGGGCTTCTACGGCGTCAAGTCCGGCCTGCAGGGCATCGCCCACGGCGGCTCGATCCACATCATCCGCGGCCCGGGCGGGATGCTGGCGGACAACAACGACTTCTCGCTGGCCCTGTCGATGGCCGTGCCGATGCTGTTCCATCTGGGCTGGACCGAGCGCCGGCCCGAGATCCGCAAGGTCTTCTGGTTCTCCTTGCCGTTGACGGTGATGACGGTGGGCTACACGCGCTCGCGCGGCGGCTTCCTCTCGGTCGCGGCCGCGATCGGGATGTTGGTGTGGCGCTCGCGCAACCGCCTGCAGGGCATCCTGGTCGGATGCCTGGTGGCGTTGGTCGCGCTCTTGGCGGCGCCCGAGGAATACAAGGAACGCCTCATGACGATGCTCGAGCCCAGCAAGGAGGGTTCGGCCAACAGCCGCCTGCGCGCTTGGGGCATCGCCACGCGCATGGCGCTCGACAACCCCGTCTTCGGCGTGGGCATGTACAAGTTCCGGCAGCACTATCCGCAGTACGACCCGAGCTTCCAGCAGGGCCAGGACGTGATCGTGGCGCACTCCTCGTACTTCCAGATCTGGGCCGAGTGCGGGACCGTCGCGCTGCTCCTCTACTTCGGCCTCATCTTCTCCTCGTTCTGGACGTGCTGGCGCATCCGCGCCGAGGCCAAGCGCCTCTACCACACGAGCTGGATCATCAACTACGCGATCATGTTCGAGGCCTCGCTGGTGGCTTTCGTGGTCGGCTCGGCCTTCCTCAACCGCGCGCACTTCGACCTCTTCTACCACTGGGTCGCGCTGGTGATCGTGTTCGCGGCCATTGCGCGGCGCGAGATGGCGGCCGAGCTCGAAAACCCCATGCAC
>JABFRZ010000536.1 GCA_013140785.1 Planctomycetota bacterium
CGGCATGGACCGCGTCGCCGTGGTCGTGCCCGTCCGTGGCGGAATGCTCCTTCGAGCAGCCCGCGAGGACCAGCGCCGCGGCGAGCAGAACGGAGAGGGAGAGTCGCGTGAGGTTCATGGGGGATTCCTTGCGCTTCGAGTTCAGGACGGGGACATGGAAACGGGTCGAGGCTCGTCGCGCCGGCGACCGCCCTCGAAGATGCGGTAGAGCGCCGGCAACACGAGCAGCGTGAGCAACGTGCTCGACAAGAGCCCGCCGATGACCACGGTCGCCAGCGGCTTCTGTACCTCCGCGCCCGTGCCGGTGGCCATCGCCATCGGCACGAAACCGAGCGAGGCCACCAGCGCCGTCATCAAGACCGGACGCAGGCGCACGAGCGCGCCGCGCACGATCGCCTCGGTGAGTTCGGCCGCGCCGGCGCGCAGCTCGTTGATGAAGGTCACGAGCACGAGGCCGTTGAGCACCGCCACGCCGGACAGCGCGATGAAGCCGACGCCGGCCGAGATCGAGAAGGGCATGTCGCAGAGGTACAGCGCGACGATGCCGCCGGTGAGGCCGAGCGGCACGCCGGTGAACACGAGCACGGCTTGACGGATGGACTGGAAGGTTGCGAACAAGAGCAGGAAGATCAGCGCGAAGCAGGCTGGCACGACCAGCGCGAGGCGCGTGCGCGCGGCGACGAGGTTCTCGAACTGACCGCCCCACTCCAGCCAGGAGCCCGGCGGCAGTTCGAGCGCACGAACCCGCTGCTGGGCTTCGGCGGCGAAGGAGCCCAGATCGCGCCCGCGCACGTTCGTCTGCACGACGACGCGGCGCTTGCCGTTCTCTCGACTGACTTGGTTCGGACCCTCGGCAACGGCCACCTGCGCCACCGAACCGAGCGGGACGAAGCCAGGGCCGATGCGGACGTGTCCGTCCGAGACCGGGATGAGCTCGTCGTCCCTGACCTCGCCGGGCGGCAGCGGGATCGGGAGGTTCTCGAGTTCGTGAACGTCCTCGCGCGCGGCGTCGGACAAGCGCACCACCAGGTCGAAGCGCCGATCGCCTTCGAAGACCAGGCCCGCCTCGCGCCCGCCGATCGCGGCGGCGACGACGTCTTGCACGTCGGATACCCCGAGGCCCACGCGCGCGATGGCCGCGCGATCGATGCGCACGTCCATCACCGGCAGGCCGGTGGTCTGCTCGACGCGCACGTCGGCCGCGCCCTCGACCTGGCGCAAGACGCCGGCGATCGACTCCGCCGCGCGCTCCATCGCCGCGAAGTCGTCCCCGAAGACCTTGACCGCGACGTCGCCGCGCACGCCCGCGATCAGCTCGTTGAAGCGCATCTGGATCGGCTGCGTGAACTCGTAGTTGTTGCCGACGGCGCCCGCGACGGCCGCTTCGATCCGCGCCTGGAGCTCGGGCTTCGGAAGCTCTGGATCGGGCCACTTCTCGCGCGGCTCGAAGATGATGAACGTGTCGGAGACGTTCGGCGGCATCGGGTCGGAGGCCATCTCGGCCGTACCCGTCTTCGAGAAGACGAAGGCGACCTCGGGCAAGGCGCTGACGAGCGCTTCGACCTCGAGCTGCATCGCCGTGGACTGCGTGATCCCGGTGCTCGGGATGCGCATCGCGTGCATCGCGATGTCCTGCTCGTCGAGCGTCGGCACGAACTCCTGCCCGAGCTGGCCGAACAGGAGCAGCGCCACGACGAAGGCGGTAGCCGCCGCGCCGACGACCCACCAGCGCATGCGCACGGCGGCTTGCACGACGGGCTCGTAGAGCCTCTTCGCGGCGCGGATGAGCACGTTCTCGTGCTCGGCGACCGGGCCGCGGATCACGAGCGCGACCATCGCGGGCACGAAGGTCAACGAGAGTACGAAGGCGGCGACGAGCGCGAAGATCACCGTCAGCGCCATGGGGCGGAACATCTTCCCTTCGATGCCGGTCAGGGCCAGGATCGGCACGTAGACGAGGATGATGATCGCCGCCCCGAACACGGCCGGGCCCAGGACCTGGCGGCTCGCTTCGAGCACGGCCTCACGCCGCTCCGTCAGGCCAAGCACCCTGCCGAGCGCGTGCTGGCGCGCCGCCAGGATGCGCAGGGAGTTCTCGACGATGATCACGGCCCCGTCCACGACCAGGCCGAAGTCGATCGCGCCCAGACTCATCAGGTTCCCGCTGATCCGTCCCTGCACCATCCCGGTCGCGGTCATCAGCATGGAGAACGGGATCGCCAGCGCGGTCAAGAGCGCCGCGCGCATGTTCCCGAGCAGCAGGAACAGCACCGCGACCACCAGGATCGCACCCTCGGCCAGGTTCCTCTCGACGGTCGCGATCGTCGCATCGACCAGCTTGGTGCGGTTGAGAACCGTCTTGGCGTGGACGTCGGGTGGCAGCGTCTTCGCCACCTCGCGCATCTTGTCGTCCACGGCCGTGGAGACCGTGCGGCTGTTCGCGCCGATGAGCATCAGGGCCGTGCCGACGACTGCTTCCGCGCCGTCCTCGCTGGCGCTGCCCGTGCGCAGCTCGCCGCCGATGCCGACCTCGGCCACGTCGTGGACGTGGATCGGGATGCCCTCGCGCGTCGCGATCACGATCGCGTCGATCTGCGCGAGCGTCTCGATGCGGCCCGAGGCGCGCACGACGTAGGCTTCCCCGAGGTGCTCGACGAAGCCGGCGCCCGTGCTGACGTTGTTGCGCTCGAGCGCCTCGATCACGTCGTGGAAAGTCAGGCCGTAACCGACCAGCGCCTGCGGGTCCGGGCGGACCTGGTACTGCTTCACGTAGCCGCCGATCGAATCCACGCCCGCCACGTCGCGCACGCTCTTGAGCTGCGGGCGGATGATCCAATCCTGCACCGTGCGCAGGTACGCGGCGCGCTCCACCTCCGTCCGCAGGCGCTCGCCCTCGGGCGTCCGATAGGAGCCGTCGGATTGCCAACCGGCCTCGCCGTCGCGGACGAGCGCGCCCGCGCCGTCTGGGTGGTCGAACCCGACCGTCCACATGTAGATCTCGCCGAGGCCCGTCGCGATCGGGCCCATGCTGGGTTCGGCGTCGGGCGGCAGACTCTCGCGCACCTCTCCGAGCCGCTCGTTGACTTGGTTGCGCGCGAAGTAGATGTCCACGTCGTCGTCGAAGACCGCCGTCACCTGCGCGAAGCCGTTGCGCGAGAGAGAGCGGGTGTACTGGAGCCCAGGGATGCCCGCCAGCGACGTCTCGACCAGGAAGGTGACCTGCTGCTCGACCTCGAAGGGCGAAAGCGAGGGCGCGAGCGTGTTGATCTGGACTTGGTTGTTGGTGATGTCCGGTACGGCGTCGATCGGCAGCCGCAGCAGCGAGAAGACGCCCACCGCGCCTGCGACAACCGTCAGCAGGACGATCAACCCGGGGTGGTAGATCGAAAAACGGAGGATGCGTTGGAGCATGGATCAGTGCTCGTGCTGCGCCGCGGCCTTGCCGTGCTCGGCCTTGAGGCGGAAGGCCCCGGACACGACCACGAGGTCTCCGGCCGTCAGACCCGCGAGCACGGGGATGTGCGTTCCCACCGGGGCTCCGACCTCGATCGCGTGCTTGCAGAACACGCTGCCGTCCACTTCGATCGGGACGAAGACGGAAGGCCGTCCTTCGACGGTCAGCACGGCACCATCCGGCACAGCCAGGGTCGTCGTCCCTCTGCCCCGCGAGGACTCGATCTCCACCTGGATGAACATCCCCGGCAGCATCGTCTCGTCGGGATTCGGCAGCTCGATGCGCACCCCGGCCGTGCCGAC
>JABFRZ010000448.1 GCA_013140785.1 Planctomycetota bacterium
GCGCTGGCGCTGGCCGAGGCCCTTGGACGCGTGGCGCCGCTCGAGCTGCCGGGCTTGGGCACGGACAAGGTGCTCGCGCGCGCGCCGGGCGACGTGGCCCAGGATGACCCATCCTCGGATGACGTGTTCTCCGATCCAGAGCGCCTTGCGCTTCTGCAGGCGCTGCGCGCGGCCCAGAAGAGCATGCTGCAACGGCGCTTGTTCCTGCTCCATGACGAGGTGCTCGCCCCGCGCGACTCCGACGCGCGCGCAAACGAGACGAGCCTCCTGGTGCAGATCTACCAGGACCTCGTCCGTTCCGAGGGCGAAGAGCACACGGCCCTGGAGGCCCTGAAAAAGGCCAGGAAAGAGGCTGCGGAAGTGGCGCGTCAGCCCGAGCGCGCGCCCTCGCGCGCCGAGCTGCACACGATCTACGCGCAGTTGCTCGAGTACCTGATGCCGAGCATGCACGCCCATACCCTGGCCGGCGAGCTGCGCGCCGAGGGCCGCTCGGGCGAGGCCTTGGCCCTGTGCGAGCGCGCCCTGGCGGTCTTGCGTCGCGCGCCGCTCGGCTCGCAGTACTGGAGCGAACTCGCCAGCGCGCGCTTCGAGTTGCTGCGCGGTTCGACCCTGATGGACGAGGGCAACCCGCGCGAGGCCGAGCGCTCCTATCAGGAAGCCGAGCGCCGCCTGACCGCGATCCAGGCCTCGCTCGAGCAGCGCTTGGCGCAGGACGGCCCCGATGCGACTGGCCAGAACGAGGGCGCGCTCCGCGGCGTGCGCGACCTGCGCGGCGACGCCTTGCTCTCGCTGGCGGTCAACGCCAACGTGCGTCTGGGCGACCCGGCCCGTGCGCTCGAGTATTTCGAGCGCGCCTACGAGCTGAACCAGAGCGCCTTCATGCGCGTCTTGCGCGCCTGCTACTGCGCGCGCTCCAAGAAGTACGAAGAGGCGCGCGCGGTGCTGCACAGCGTGGTGCCGGCGCCCTCGCTCTATTACAACATCGCCTGCACGCACGCCCTGCTGGGCGAGAAGGACCTGGCTCTGGACTTCCTGGAACGAGACTTGGCCGAGAATCATCCGACCCCCGGAGCGCGCCGGCAGAAGCTCGAGTGGACCCGCAAGGACCCCGACCTCGTGGGCCTGCACGGCGAGCCACGCTACGAGCGCTTGGTGGCGGTAGAGCGCTGATGGGCAGCGCAACCCTGACCGGGCGCGGTCGCCGGCGGCTTCTCGGCGGCCATCCGTGGATCTACGCCGACGACGTGCAGGCGGCCGAGGCCGAGCCCGGCGCGCTGGTCGTGGTGCTGGCGCCCGACGGGGGCCGGCTCGGCTGGGCGCTCTTCAGCTCGAAGTCGCGCATCGCGCTGCGCATGGTGAGTCGCGCACCGGAGGAACCCGGCCAGGAGCTGTGGCGCGCGCGCGCACGCGCGGCGGTCGCACACCGTAGAGCGTTCGGGCTGCTCGGGCCGCGCGACGCCTGTCGGCTGCTCTTCGGCGACGCGGACGGATTCCCGGGCCTGGTGGTCGATCGCTACGCCGACGCGCTCGTGCTGCAGAGCGGTTGTCAGGGCTCGGACCGGCATCGCGACGCCTGGCTGGCCGCGCTCGAGGAGGCTCTGGAACTCCCGATGACGAGCGTGCTCGACCGTTCGGACTCGTCCACGCGCGCGCACGAGGAGCTCGAGAAGCGCGTCGAATGGCTGCGCGGCGAGCGCCACGAGCCGCTCGAGGTACACGAAGCCGAGCGCCCCGGCGCGCCGGCGCTGGTCTACGAGGTCTCGCTCAGCGAGGGCCACAAGACCGGGCACTACCTGGACCAACGCGAGAACCGCGCCTTCGCCGCGCGCTTCGCCTCCGGCGCGCGCGTGCTCGACGCTTTCTCCTACGACGGGCTGTTCGGCATCCGCGCGGCCCTGGCGGGCGCGAGCGAGATCTTGTGCATCGATCAGTCGCAGGAAGCGCTGGAGCGCGCATTGCGCAACGCCGAGCGCAACGGTGTGGCCGGCAAGCTGCGCACGGCCAAGGCCAACGCCATGCACGACCTGCGCGCACGCTTCGAGGCCGGCGAGCGCTACGGGCTGGTGGTCGTCGATCCGCCGGCCTTCGCGCGCAGCCGGCGCGAGGTCGAGGGCGCCTTGCGCGGTTACCGCGAGCTGAACCGTAGGGCGCTGGGGCTGCTCGAGCCGGAGGGTGTGCTGGTGAGCGCGTCTTGCTCGCACAACGTCGCGCGCGGTGAGTTCCTGGACGCGCTGGGCGGTGCCAGCCTCGACGAGGGCCGCGCGGCGCGCATCTTCCGCTTCACCGGCGCGGCCCCGGACCACCCCGTGCTCGCGACCCTGCCCGAGAGCGAGTACCTGAAGTGCGCCTTCGTGCGCGCGTGAGTGGCCGGCGTGGAAAGCTCAGCCGTGGAAAGCTCAGCAGGCGAGAGCGCCGGCGTGGAGAACGCAGCCGTGCAGATCACGGTCAACGGCGCGCCACGCCGGGTGGACGCGCGCGCCAGCGTCAAGGACCTGCTCCTCGCTCTGAGCCTGGCCGCGGAGCACGTGGCGGTCGAGCGCAACGGTCGGCTCGTGCCGCGCCGTGAGCACGAACGCACGGCGCTGCGCGAGGGCGACCGCATCGAGGTGGTGACCCTGGTTGGTGGCGGATAGTCGCGCCTCGTTATCCTTCTCGCGTGGAACCTCAGGCGACGAGCGAGCTCTTCGACCAACCCCTGAAACTCGGGGCGCACGCCTTCACCTCGCGCCTCTTCGTAGGCACGGGCAAGTACACGAGCTTCGAACTCATGGCGCGCGCGCTCGAGCTCTCGGGCACGCAGTGCGTCACCGTCGCGGTGCGTAGAGTCAACCTCGACCCGCGCGCGGGGCCGTCGCTGCTCGAGCACGTCGATCGCGCGCGCTACACGCTGCTCCCCAATACGGCCGGCTGCTTCGACGCCGCGACCGCCGTGCGCACGGCCGAGCTGGCGCGCGAGCTGCTCGGGACGCGCCTGGTGAAGCTCGAAGTGCTGGGGGACAAGCAGACGCTGCTGCCCGACCCAATCGGGACACTGGAGGCGACCAAGGAGCTCGTCCAGCAAGGCTTCGACGTGCTCGTGTACACCTCCGACGATCCGCGTCTGGCTTGTCACCTCGAGGAAGCCGGCGCGACCGCGGTCATGCCGGCCGGCTCGCCCATCGGCTCGGGGCAGGGCGTGCTCAATCCCAATGCGATCCGCATCATCCTGGAGCTCGTGCAGGTGCCGGTGATCGTGGACGCCGGCGTGGGCACGGCCAGCGACGTGGCGTTGGCGATGGAGCTCGGCATCCAGGGCGTCTTGCTCAACTCCGGCATCGCGCTCGCCCAGGACCCACTGCGCATGGCCGCCGCCATGCGCGACGCGTGCAGCGCCGGGCGCCAGGCCTTCCTCGCCGGGCGCATCCCGAAGCGGCTGTACGCGCACGCCTCCTCGCCCGAAGGCGGCCTGATCGCGCCGGTAGCTCGCCCGCGTTCCCCCGCGGGCGCCGCGGCGCCGGCGGGCGAATGAGCGCGCCGGAGCTGTCCGAGCTGCAGGCTGCACTCGGCCTGTCGCTGGTCGGCTTGCCGCTCCTGGTGGTTGCCTTGCGGCGTGCGGCGCGCGTGCTGCCGCGGCGCGCGGCACCCGAGTACCGCTGGC
This sequence comes from Planctomycetota bacterium, assembly GCA_013140785.1. Lineage (GTDB taxonomy): Bacteria > Planctomycetota > UBA1135 > UBA1135 > JABFRZ01. The sequence goes on from JABFRZ010000448.1 coordinate 3,638, forward strand.
CGTTCGGCGAGGCCGTGCTCGTGTTCGCCACGCCGTTCCTGCTCATCGTGCTCGTGCGCGCGTTCGCCCCGGCCGGCACAGAGGTCGACGCGCATGCGCCCGACGTCCTGAC
>JABFRZ010000107.1 GCA_013140785.1 Planctomycetota bacterium
CTCCTCACGGACAACTCCTGACCGCAGCCCTCTTCGCCGCACGAAGCGCCTCCATCAAGAAACTCGTCGGCAACGCCGCCTAGAATTCGCTGCGGCGCGCGCAGACTTTCGGAACTAGTAGCTCAGCCACCAAGTTGGTCCGCCGGGCTGCGAACTCCGAAGGGCCCGCGGTTGAGAACGTGGGTGTAGATCATTGTCGTGGACACGTCCTTGTGGCCGAGGAGCTCCTGGATCGTGCGGAGGTCCCGTCGAGCGAGCGCTCGGAAAGGCTCAAACGACTCGGAAGCGGCTCGGAAGTCGAGGGCTCGGGAGTGACGATCAGAACATCAGCGTGGCCAGCAGCCAGAGCACCCCGGCCAGCAGCAGCCCGTTGATGCCGAAGGCGGATCGGGTGAGCCAGGAGCGGCGCTCGGCGCGCCAGGCGAGTCCGCCCAGCAAGGTCCCGGTCAGCAGCAGGACCAGTGCCCAGGTGAGCATGAAACCCAGGGCATTGAAGCCATGGAAGTCGTCGCGGAACTCGAACACGTTCCACCGTACGAGCAGCAGCAGCACGGGCAGGCCCACCGTCGCAACGAGCGACAGGATTGCGAGCCTTTGTCCACGTAGGCGATTCATCTGCAGGTCGCCGCCGGCGACTCGGACGCGACGCTCGAGTTCCTTGCGCCCAGGCGCGTCGCCCTACCGGTTCACCAGGAAGTGGCACACGTCGCTCTCGCGCATGACGTAGTCGCGGCCCTCGACGCGCAGCTTGCCGGCGGACTTGATGGCGGCCTCGGTCTTGTACTGGACCAGGTCATCGACCGAGTAGACCTCGGCGCGCACGAAGCCCTTCTCGAAGTCGGAGTGGATCTTGCCGGCGGCGATCGGGCCGGTGTCGCCGCGCTGGATGGTCCAGGCCTTGTTCTCCTTCTCGCCGGCGGTGAAGAAGGTCTGCAGGCCGAGCAGCGCGTACACGGCCTGGATCAGGCGCGGGCGCGCGACCTCTTTCAGGCCGAAATCGGCCTGGAAGGCGGCGCGGTCGGCGTCGTTCATGCTGGCGAGCTCGCACTCGAGGTCGCCGCAGATCGCGATCGCGGGTGACTTCTTCGCGGCGGCGTAGACATGCACGGCCTGGGCGTGCTTCGCGGTGCCAGAAACGTCGTCGTCACCCACGTTGGCGACGTACAAAACCGGCTTGAGCGTGAGCAGGAACAAGGGGCGCAGGATGGCGAGCTCGGGCGGCTTCCAGTCCGCGAGGCGCAGTGAGATGCCGTCCTCGAGCAGCTTCTTCGCGCGCTCGAACACGTCTTTGTGGAGCACGCCCTCCTTGTCGCCCGCGCGCGCCTTCTTGCCGACGCGCTCGATGTTGCGCGTGAGCGTCTCGACGTCGGTCAGGGTCAGCTCGAGCTCGAGCACCTCGATGTCGCCCTTCGGATCGACCGGCGTCGCGCGCGCCACGTCGGCGCGCTCGAAGCAGCGCGCGACCAGCATGAGCGCGTCGGTCTCCTTGATGTGCCCGAGGAACTTGTTGCCCAGGCCCTCGCCGCGCGCGGAGCCCGAGGCGAGGCCCGCGATGTCCACCACCTTGACCCTCGCCGGAATGACCTTCTGCGTGGGGATCAAGCGCGTGATGAGCGCCAGGCGCTCGTCCGGCACGTCCACCTCGGACAGGTTGGGCTCGACCGAGGCGGCCACGTAGCTGTGGCGTTCGGCCTTCAGGCCGGTGAGCGCGTTGAAGATCGAGGTCTTGCCGACCGTGGGCAGGCCGACGATGCCGCAGGAGAGAGCCATGGAGAGTCAGTCGCTGGGAAGGGGAACGCGAGCGGGCCGGAAAGCGCCGCGCACGGTGGAACGAGAGCGGTGGGGAATCAGCGCGGCAGGGCCGCGACGCAGTCGATCTCGACCAGCGCGCCCTTTGGAAGCTTGGCGACCTCGACCGTGGCGCGCGCGGGCGGAGCGCCCTTGCCGGCGAGGTCTGCGACGGGGAAGAACGTGCCGTAGATCGCGTTCATCTTGGCGAAGTCGTCCATGCTCTGCAGGAAGACCGTGGTCTTGAGCACGCGCTCGAAGGACGTCCCGGCCGCGGCCAGTACGTGCCCGAGGTTCTTCAGCACCTGCCGCGTTTGCTCCTCGATCCCGCCCGGCACGAGCTCCTTCGTCGCCGGATCGAGCGCCACCTGGCCCGAGCACCACACCAGCCCGGCGTGGACGATGGCCTGGCTGTAGGGCCCGATGGCCGCCGGGGCGTTCGGGGACGAGACGGCGCGGCGGTCTTGCATGGCGTGAGCGGAAGGAGAACGGAGGCGTGCCGGAGGGCGAGACGACGAAGGGGCCAGATTATGGAGCCGTCCCCACTCCACGCCAAGCACGGCGCCGGCCCGCGCGCGCGCGACGCTATCCTGGAAATCGAATGGAGGGCCCTTCGAGGTCGAAGTCACCGCAGTCCTGGAGTGAACACGATGGCCAGCAAGACATCCAAGAAGACGGCGAAGGTCGCAAAGAAGGCCGCCGCCAAGCGGGCCGCTGCGAAGCCGGCCCTTCTCGCAGGCGGCAACCCTCAGATCGCGAAGGCCGACGGCGACGCCCCCGTGCAAGCCTTCATCGCGGCCATGCCGGGCTGGAAGCGCGACGTCGGTCGCCGCCTCGACGCGCTCGTCGTGCGCACCGTCCCAGGAGTGCGCAAGGCCGTGCGGTGGAACTCGCCCTTCTATGGCATCGAGGGCCAGGGCTGGTTCCTCGGCTTCCATTGCATCACGAAGTACGTCAAGGTGGCTTTCTTCCGCGGCACGTCGCTGCATCCACTCCCCCCCGTCGAATCCAAGAACAAGGGCACGCGCTACCTCCACATCCACGAGGCCGGCCCGTTCGACGAGGCGCTCGTGGCGAGTTGGATTGCGCAGGCGTCGGAGCTGCCCGGCGAACATTGTTTCTAGTCGTGCGCAGGGACAGCGCCCGCATGCGAAACGGGTGGCGCCTCCCCCTTGCCAAGCAGCGCTCGGAAGCGGAGATTCCCTGCTCGAGCGAGCGACGACGACGTGCCCACGCCCCAAGCCGTAGCCCTGGTCGGAGTCCGAGCCTGCTCGCTCGCCGCTGTCGTCGCCCTGCTCTCTGCCTGCCACACGCCAGGCAAGCAGGACCGCCTCTATGTACTCGAGATCGAGGCCCGCAACCGCCACTTGGAGGAGCAGTTCCGCACGGGCAACCTGCTCGGCGTGGCGGACGTGTACGCCGACGACGGCGTGCTGCTCGATGCGCGGGGCGAGCGCACGGCCGGAAGGGAGGAGCTCGACGCCTACTGGTCCGCGATCGAGAGCCCGGTGGACTGGCGCCTCGACATCGAGACGATCCGCGGCTCGGACGCCCTCGCCTACGAGGTCGGGACGTCGCACCTCAGCACGCGCCGCGAGGGCGAAGTGACCACCGCGGTGAACCACTTCCTGGTGCTGTGGCGGCGCGAGCCCGGCGGCGAGTGGCGCATCACGCTGGACGCCTATTGGCCGCTGCCCCCGCGCTGATCTAATACTCCGAAGAGTCTTCGCGCCAGGAGACGATCCCCAGAGGAACCACAGAGGCACAGAGAGCACGGAGGTGCACAGAGGACGGAACGGATCCGTTCGGATCCAATCCTCCGAACTCTGTGCTCCTCTGCGCCCTCCGTGCCTCAGTGGTCGGCTTGGGTTGCGGGCGAAGCCCGCGCTGAGAGCGCCCGGGAGCGCGGCGCCCGCTGCTTGCCGGATGCGCCCGGCGCGGTGAGGATCAGTGCCATGT
>JABFRZ010000170.1 GCA_013140785.1 Planctomycetota bacterium
TTCCCGTTCCGCTCCCACACCAGCTCGCCGTCGAGGGCGACTTCGTCTACTGCTCGGAGCGCGAGGGCCAGATCCGCTGCCTGCGCACTTCCGACGGCGAGCTGGTGTGGGAGCGGAACGGGAAGAAGGAGCTCAGGCTCGACCTGCCCACGTATGGATTCGCCGCGTCACCGGTCGTGATCGGCGAGCGCGTGATCCTGAACTACGGGCGTGTGTTCGCGCTCGACAAGCAGACGGGCGCGACCGTGTGGAAGAGCAAGAAGGACCACGGCGCCGCCTATTCGACGCCGATCGACTTCACCCTGGACGGGAAGCTCTTCCTGGCCGTCTTCGCCGGCGAGGGGCTGGCCATCCTGGCCGAGGAGAACGGCCGCGAGCGCGACTTCGTGCCCTGGAAGACGCGCGACGACGTGAACGCGATGACGCCGGTCGTGCTCGGGAGCCGCGTGTTCATCTCCTCCGGGTACGGCCGCGGCTGCGCGCTGATCGACCTCTCCGGCAGCAAGCCCAGGACGCTCTGGGAGAGCAAGGTCATGTGCAACCAGATGAACGGCGCCGTCCACTGGGAGGGTCACCTGTACGGCTACGACGAAGGCGTGCTGAAGTGCATCGATCTCTCGGGCGACGAACGCTGGAACGAGCGAGTTGGCGGCGGAAGCGCGCTCACGATCGCCGGCGGACGGCTGCTCTTCGGCTCCAAGAATGGCGAGCTGATCGTGGCCGAGGCGTCTCCCGCCGGCTATCACGAGCTCGCGCGCAGCAAGGCACTGGACAGCGCCACCTGGCCCTTCGTCCCCGTGCTCGTGGACGGACGGATCTACATCCGCGACGTGGCTGGCGGGGTAGCTGCGCTCGATCACCGGGTCGAGTAGAGCGGGCCCGGCGCGCCGCGCGGTCCTTGCCGAGCGTCTCCAGGCTGGTCCGAGAAGCGCTGGCCCGCTACATTCCGGGAAGAGCGGCAGACTCGGCACGCGCCGCGGGTAGCTCGAGTTCAGGGAGAAACCCATCGACGAGCCGGAAGCGGATCCGTCTCCACTAGTCATGACCTGCATGGCCCTCGCCCTGGCGTCTGCTCTCGTCCGCGCGCAGGATCACGCAGACTCCCGCTCGAGTCTCGTGTTCGGCGAGCGGCCCACGCAGGTGCGGGTCGTCGAGGGTCCGATCCTCTTGCACGCCTGCATCGACCTGCAGTGGGGCGGTCACACCTTCAGCTACCTCGTGGAGGGCGAGCACGGGCTCTTTTGGTCCGCGAAGAGGGTCGGCGGCGCCGGCGCGCCCCTGGTCGGCCAGCACCCGAAACCCGGCTCGACGCTCGCGCCGGCCGTGCACGAGTTCGTGCTCCCGGCCGACGTGACCCGCAGCAACCAGCCGCTGGTGATGCGCACGCCCGACGGCCACCTGCACGTTTTCGTCGGCTACGAGGAGCGCAGCGGGGAGCGCGAGCCCGGGCGCGTCCGCTACTTCCGCAGCGAACGCCCAGAGGACGTCACGGCCTTCGTCGATCGCACCGAGTGCCTGCCGCTGGATCGCTACTCCGACTTCCACCTGCGCATGAACGCCGGCGTCTCGCGCGACGGCACGCGGCTCGTGCTCGCGATCCTGACGACCTTCGTGCCGGAGAAGCACTCGAACAACGTCCCGCTGGTCTTCTTCGGCCGGCGCGACGGACTCGACTTCCGCTTCGAGCAGCCGATCGTGTGGGGTGAGGTGACGCCGTTCTTCTATCCGCAGGTGGCCGTGACCGAGCCGGGGCCGGTGCTGGTGGGCGCGGTGGATGCCGATCCGAGCCGGTACGCGGAGCTCGTGCAGCTCGACTGGGACGGACGCGTTGTGTTCCGCGAGAAGCTGCCCTTCCCCGAGGTTGCGGCTCAGAGCTGGGCCTTCGAGCTCGAGCCCGTCGATGCGGACGACTGGACGCGGCTCGTGCTCGTGCGCTCGATCACGCCCGCGGAAGGCACGCAGCGCGTGATCGAATTCTGGTCGTACGACGCGACGCGCCACGAGCTCGCGCGCGTGCGCGCCTTCCCGAACGACGTGGCCACCCAGCAGGGCTTCTCCAACGCGGGCCAGTTGCTCGCGCTCCCCGGACGCGGGCCACTGTTCGTCAACGAGCCCGGCTCGAAGACGATCGGCGTGTGGGAGGGAGATCTCCTGGGCGCAGGTGTGACGCGGCTGAGTCCGCTCCCGGGCACGGACCCGACACGCCTCGGCTACGCCGACATCCGCTCGGTCTTCCTGCCAGGTCTGCTGCAGGGGTCGGTGCCGTGCGACGGAACCCGCTTCATGGCCATCGACACCGCACCCGCCGATCTCCCGGAGGGCGCGACCGGACCCTGCGCGCTCCTGGCGTGGCGGATCCTGGTCGAGAAGAGCCCGGTCGAGAAGTCCCGCTGAGTCTGGGGTCAGGACCCCGAGGTCGTGCTTGCCCGTTGTCGGCTGCGGGTGGCGCGCCCGGGTCACCACGCGGCTCGAGTCCTGAGCGCGCTCAGGCGCGCACGCGCACCGAGTCGAAGACCTCGTCCATGGCCTGCAAGAGCTCCGCGAGGCCCTGCTCGGTGTGGTCGCCCATGTGGCCGATGCGGAAGGTCTGGCCCTTGAGCTTGTCGTAGCCGTTGCCGATCTCGTGGCCCTTCTTCTTGAGCGCGTCGATCAGCGCGGCGACGTCGAGGCCGCCGGCCGTGATGCAGCTGACCGTGGGGGAAGAGAGTGGCTCGGGCGGGAACGGCGCGAGGCCGTGGCGCGCGGCCCACGCGAGGGTGGCCTGGCGCAGGCGCGCGTGCTTCTCGAAGCGCGCGCTCCAGGCCGCGGCGCCGGTCTTGCCCTGATCGCGCGCGGGCAGGGTCACGCCCTTCGTGATGTCCTCGAGCTGGCGCGCGAGCGCGCGGTAGAGCGTCACGACCGGCGTGGCGGGCGTCTTGCGCTCGACGTGGCCGTCGATCGTGCGGATAGGATCCAGGTACCAGGACATGCGCTTCTTCGTGCGCGCGCCGTCGAGGTAGCGCTTCGAGGCGCACATCACGGTGATCCCGGGCGGCAGAGCCAGGGCCTTGTTGACGCCCGCCAGCGCGAAGTCGAGGCCGTGCGCGTCGAAGTCGAGCGGGCTGCCGGCGATCGCGCTGACCACGTCCACCAGCAAGAGCGTCTCGGGCGAGCTCCGCAGCGCCTTCGCCACCGGCGCGAGCGGCGTCAAGACGCCGGTCGAGGTTTCGCACACGACCAGCGTGACGGCGTCGAACGGGCGCTGGGCCTTCAGGGCGGTCTTCAGCGCTTCCTCGAGCTGGACCTGGGTGACGGCCTGGCCCCAGGGGAACTCGAGCACGCTCACGTCCTTCTCGAGCAGCTTCCCGATCTCGGCCCAGCGCTTCGAGAACGAGCCGTTGACGACGCTGAGCACGCGCGGGCCCACGCCGAGCAGCGCGCCCTCCATCATGGCGGTCGCGCTGTGATTGCCGACCGCCACGGTTGCGCTGGAGCCGCTGGCGAGGCCGAAGGCGAGCCGCAACGGCGGATCGATGCGCTCGATCAGCTCGCTCATGGCCTTCGAGCGATGGCCGATCATCGCTCTCGTCTGCTCCTCGAGGATCTCGCTGCGGACGTGGGTCGGGCCGGGGATCCAGATCTTCATGTCAAGCCGTGGGTGGGTTGGAGCTGTGCGGAAGCTCGAGCAGGATGCGGTGGGCGGGATCACGGGCGAGGGTCGCGATCTCCTCGCCCGAGAGCAAGAGCGGAACCAGGTTGCGGAAGTC
>JABFRZ010000338.1 GCA_013140785.1 Planctomycetota bacterium
CGCTCACCTGCCCGCGCTTCGTCACGGCCTGCGCGGGCCTCGACGCCATCGGGCACGCGCTCGAGACGGCCGTGACGAGGAAGCGCACACAGCTCTCGGCGCTCTTCTCGCACGCCGCCCTGCGACTCTTGGCCGCGAACTTCGCGCGCGTGCTGGAGGCGCCCAGCGAGCTCGGGGCGCGCGCGGGCATGCTGCTCGGCGCGAGCTGGGCCGGACTCGCGATCGAGCACTCCATGCTCGGGGCCGCGCACGCGCTCGCCAATCCGCTCAGTGCACGCGCAGGACTCGTGCACGGGCTCGCGGTCGGGCTCGCCTTGCCGGCGGTGGTGCGTTTCAACGCGGCCGAGCCCAGCGCTCGCGCGCGCTACGCCGAGCTGGCCCGCTCGGCCGATTTGTGCGCTTCTGCGGCGGACGACGGTGCGGCGCTCGCGGCCCTGCTGACTTACCTGGAGCGCGCGCTGGCGCACTGCGGGGTGGCGCGCGAGCTTGCCGCGCACGGTGTGAGCCAGAGAGACGTGCCGGCCCTGGCCGAGGAGGCCGCGCGCCAGTGGACCGCGCAGTTCAACCCGCGGCCCGTCGGGGGCCCCGAGTTCGAGCTGCTGCTCGGCGCCGCGCTGCGCGGCGAGTAGGCGGCGTGGTTGGCAGCCAGCGCAGCGAAAAAGCTGTGCATGCGGGCTCGCTCCGCGCATGGCGCAGTCGCGCGCCGCGCGACGATCCTCCACAATGGGGCGATGCCCTGCGCCCCGTTCCTCTTGCTCGGCCTCGCGCCGTTCGTCCTGGCCGGCGATCCGTCCCAGGCCGCGCGTGAGGATTGGCCGAGCTTCCGCGGCGATCCGGCGCTCACCGGCGTGGCCGCGGGGATCTTGCCAGTCGCGCCGGCGCAGCGCTGGAGCTTCCAGGCGCCGAAGAGCATCGTCAGCTCGCCGGTCGTCGCCGAGGGACGATTGGTGGTGGGCTGCGACGACGGTAAGGTGTACTGCCTCGACGCGGCCAGCGGCGAAGAGCGCTGGACCTTTGCGACCGACGACGTGATCGAGGCGCCGGCCCTGATCCATGCCGGCAGCGTCTACGTCGGCTCGTCGAGCGGCTGGTTCTACGCGCTCGAGCTCGCGCGCGGCGCACTGCGCTGGAAGCAGGAGACCGGCGACAAGATCCTGGGCGGTGCCAACTGGGTCGTGGCCGGGGGTGAGACGCGCATCGTGGTCGGGAGCTACGACTCCAGTCTGCACTGCTTCGCGGCGCTGGACGGCAGCCCGCGCTGGACGTACTCGACCGGCAACTACGTCAACGGCACGCCGGCGGTCGAGAACGGATGGATCGTCTTCGGCGGCTGCGATTCCTTCCTGCACGTGGTCTCGGCCGAGGACGGCGCGGGCGTGGCGAAGATCGAGCTGGGCTCGGACGCGCACGTGGCGGGTTCGGTTGCGCTCGCACAGGGGCGCGTGTACTTCGGGCACTACGGCAACGCCTTCGTGTGCGCGGATCTCCCGCGGAAAGAGCTCGTGTGGAGCTTCCCCGACGCGAAGCACCCGTTCTTCTCCTCGCCCGCCCTGGCCGAGGGACGCGCGGTCTTCGGCGGGCGCAACAAGCAGCTGCACTGCGTGGCACAGGCCGACGGCAAGCTCCTGTGGAAGTTCGCGACGCGCCGCAAAGTGGACGGCTCACCGGTGATCGTGGGCGACGCGGTCGTTTTCGGCGCGGGCGACGGGCGCATCCACGTGCTGGCCCTCTCCGACGGCAGCGAGCGCTGGTCAGTCGAGCTGGGCAGCGAGCTCGGCGGCTCGCTGGCGGTGGCCGGCGGCTGGATCTATGCGGCCGCGCTGGACGGACGCGTGACGGCCTTCGGACCGCCCGTAGCCGAGCCCGTAGCGGAGGAGAAGCGCGAATGAGCCCCGAGACGCGCGCGGAGGCCACCAAGGCCGGCAACTACTTCGTCTCGAACTACCCGCCGTATTCGTTCTGGCGGCCCGAGCACGTGCCGGCCGTGGCGCGCATGTTGGCCGAGCCGGCGCCCGCAGACGTCTCGCTCGGGATCTACGTGCACATCCCGTTCTGCCGCCAGCGCTGCGACTTCTGCTACTTCAAGGTCTACACCGACAAGAACAGCAAGGAGATCCGGCGCTACCTCGAGGGCCTGCGGCGCGAGCTCGCGCTGTACGCGCCCGCGCCGCGCTTCCGTGGGCGAGAGGTGCGCTTCGTGTACTTCGGCGGCGGCACGCCCTCGTATCTCTCGGCCGAGCAGTTGACCGAGCTGTTCGAGAGCGTGCGCGCGGCCTTTGCGTGGGACGCGGTGGAAGAGGTGGCCTTCGAGTGCGAGCCCGGCACGCTCTCCGAAGCGAAGCTCGCGGAGCTGAAGCGCCTGGGCGTCACGCGCCTCTCGCTGGGCGTCGAGAACTTCGACCCGCACATCCTGGAGATCAACAATCGCGCCCACCGCGCGGCCGAGATCCACAAGACCTGGCACGCCGCGCGCGCGGTCGGTTTCGAGCAGATCAACATCGACCTGATCGCCGGCATGGTGGGCGAGAACGAGGCCAACTGGAAGGACTGCGTCGAGCAGACGATCGCGCTCGGGCCCGAGAGCGTGACGATCTACCAGCTGGAGGTGCCCTACAACACGACGCTCTTCCAGCGCATGCAGGAGGAGCACAGCGAGGCCGCGCCGGTCGCCGACTGGGAGACCAAGCGGCGCTGGACGGCCGAGGCCTTCGCGCGTCTCGAAGCGGCCGGCTACCGGATCGGCAGCGCCTACACCGCGGCGCGCGGCGAGCGCACGCGCTTCGTTTACCGCGATGAATTGTGGCGCGGCGCCGACCTGCTCGGCATCGGCGTCAGCTCGTTCTCGCACGTGGGCGGCGTGCACTTCCAGAACGAGCACGAGTTCGAGCGCTACCTCGAGCGCGTCGAGGCCGGCGAGCTGCCCGTCGGGCGTGCGCTCGAGCTCGGGGCCGAAGAGCGCATGATCCGCGAGTTCGTTCTGCAAATGAAGCTCGGACGAGTGGAGACCGCCTACTTCGCCAGGAAGTTCGGGGTCGATCTGCTGCGGCGCTTCCGCGCCCCGCTCGAGGCCCAGCGTGCGGCCGGCTGGCTCACGTTCACGCCCGAGCTCATCCGCACCACGCGCGCCGGGCTCTTGCGCGTGGATACCTTGCTCGCCGACTACTTCTTGGCGGCGCACCAGAACGCGCGCTACGCCTAGCAGCCCGTTGAAAAAGCTCCCTGCTGCGGCTTCGCGCACTTCGACGGTGCGTCGTCACGCTCGACGTTGCGTATCAAGCCAGGCCATGCTCAGCGGCCATGAAGGCCGCTTCCGCTGTCTCTCCTTCGCGTTCCTAGCCCCGTCGGAGTGCGCTTTGCCTCGCGACGGGACTTTTTCAACGGGCTGCTAGGACCCGCGCGCGCGCCATGCGGCTCCTGCAGCTCACGGCCGGCACCGGCAGCTTCCACTGCGGCACGTGTCTGCGCGACGCGGCGCTGGTGCAGGCGCTGCGCGCGCTCGGGCACGACGCCATGCTCGCGCCGCTGTACTTGCCGCTCGTGCTCGAGGACGGGCTCGATTCACGCGCCGTGCACCTGGGCGGGATCAACGCCTACCTCGCGCACGCGCTGCGGGTGCCGCTGCCGCGCTTCGTGCAGGACTGGCTCGACTCGCCGCGCCTCCTGGCGTGGGCCGCGCGGCGCGGCGAGATGACCCAGGCGCACGCACTGGGCGCGATGACGGTCTCGATGCTGCGCGGCGCAGAG
>JABFRZ010000360.1 GCA_013140785.1 Planctomycetota bacterium
TGCGATGAAGGCGATAGCTCAACGCCCCTCCGCTGTTCGCGCGTTCTTCAAGCATCCGGAGGTCGCCTACGTAAAGGACGCGCTGAAGTGGTAACTCTCTCTATCCCACGCATTTGTCAGTATGGCTCCTTAGGATTCCTGAACCCCACCACCTCGTATTCTCCGCGGTCGTAGCACTCCTGGAAGTATGGAAATCCCTCTTTGTCGATGGCCGCTCTCAGTCTGCGGGACTCATCTATGACTTGCCCAAGGGAGAGTGCCCGATACGCCTCCTGCCATGGAATGGTGGATACGGGAGAGGTTGGAGGGGGCTCAAAGGCCAAGATAGCCTCTGTGACAGCAACTGTCTTTCGCGCTCGCCCATCCGATCCATCCGACGCTTCCGCGTTCCCTAACGCGTCGAGCACCAGCACGGCGGGTTTTGAAATGCGCGACTCAGCCTTCTCCTGACGCGGGACTCCAGCAGCGGCGGTTGGCTTCGTTTTCCTCCCTTGGGCGAAAAGCCAGAGGGCGCCCATCAGGAGGGCCACGCCAACCCCGATGACTGCACTGGGGATCCGAGGCTTCAATTGAACGCCTCTTGAGCAGCTACTTCGGACAGCCGCCACAGAACAGCGTGAAGGCCAGCAACTCATGGCCAACGATCACATCGATCGCGCTCGGCTGCGCCTCTGCACGGGCCGTGCGCTTCTCGCGCTCGCGCCGATCGCGTTCGCCGTGGAGCGCATGGTCCGCCACGCCACGCGCGGACTCGGCAAGCCATGAATCGAGCTCGCCTACCCTCTCTGGATGCAACAGGGCGGCCAAGCACGCCTCCTGCCACGCGTCCTCATTGCTCGCCCGCGGGTACGGGAACCCGCGCGCGGATCGAGTCGAGGTTCCAAGGTGCAGCTCGAAGGCGTGCTCCAAGAGCCGCCGCATGCTGGCGTCGTCCAATCACACCTCCTGCGCAGGATTCCTAGCGGGGAGCCGGTTCCCAGATCGAGGGAGCGTCAGGCCCCCTCGGGCTCCTGCTGCTCACCGTATCTGCTGTGGCCAGGAGCGCAAGAGATCAACCCGCTTTCAGTGTCCGCAATCGAGGCGTGGCCGACCCTCGCTGGCGAGTCTACACGGTTCCTCAGGAGCCGCTGATTAGGCAACCGAGATCGCATCGTGCTCCACCAGGCCAAGACCTCCCGGCCTCAGCTCGCGCCTTCGATGAGGATCATCTGCGTGCGCGCGGTCGCGTGGCGGATGGCCTTGATCGGGGCGTAGAGTTCGGAGCCCCACCACTCGCGCGCCTTCGCCGCGCTCGGGAACTCGAGGATCACGAAGCGCCCCGGCGTCCAGTCGCCCTCGAGCTTCGTCACGGCGCCGCCGCGCGCGAGGTAGCGCCCGCCGAAGGCCGTCACGCTCGGCACGGCCTTGCGCTTGTACTCCTCGTAGCGGGCGGGGTCGTGTACCTGGATATCGACGACGACGTAGGCGCTCATTCGCGCCAGGGTAGCGCGCGCAGCGCGGGTCGCGTGAGGAACCTGCCGGCGCTCAGGGCAGACGAATGACGCCGTTCACGAGCGCGTCCTGGGCTTCCAGCACGGCCTCGCGTTGCGCCTTCACCTCGCAGAGGGCCGCGCCGATGGCTTTGAGAGCCGCCGTGGCGTTCGAGAGCGTGCTCAGCTCCGCGCACGACAGGCCAAGGCCTTCGACATCGGCGTCGGGCAGGTCGAAGACCAGCGTGGCCCCGAGCACGTCCTGGAGCCAGACCTGGCCGCCGTCGAACAGCGCCACGCCCTCGAAGGCCGCGGCCTCGGCCACGGCGTCGATGCGCACGAGGTCGCTGCGGTGGCGCAGGTCGAGGAGCCACCGGTCGGCGGACATCAGAGTGCGGCCGCTCGCCTGCTGCGCGAGCCCGCGCATGCGGCCGAGCAGGCGCTCGAGTTCGCGCAGCCCGCCGTCCGGCACGCCCTCGACGAGTTCCTGGCGCGCGATGGACAGGCGCTCGCGGTCCAACGCGACCTGAGCGATGGCGGTGTCGAGGAGGTCCAGGGCAGACCCAGCGTCCTCGGGGTTCGCAATCGCGCCCGAGAGCCCGAGCGTGGTCGTGTTCCAGTCGGGGAGGTCCACGAGTATCGTCGTGCCGCCCGACGGCGGCAGGACGAGATGGACGTCGCGCGAGCCATCGATCAGCGGGATGCCCTTGAAGGCCGTGGTGCGCGCGAGCGCGGCGAGCGCGGCGAGCTCGCCCTGGTAGGCGTGGTCGAGGAGCGCCCGCTCCTCCGCGCTCAACGCGGGATTGCTGGCCGCGATGGCCAGCCCGTGGATCTCGACGAATCGACTCAGGATGAAGTCGCCGGCGGCAAGGGCCTGATCGAGCAGATCGCGCCCGGCCGGGTACCCGATCGCCGGCCCCGACGTCGCTTGCCCCGTGCGGTGGCTCGAAGATCCCCGGCGCGCGCCCTCGATCACGTCGAGCAAGCGCAACGCCTGCGGAAGCGGGAAGAGCGGCGCGGCCGATGGGCTTAGCGGATCGAACGAGCGCGGGCCGGTGGGCGCGGCCGTTGCTCCGAGGAGCCCGGCGGAACGGTGCGGAAGAAGCGCGAGCAGGGTCGCGAAGAGCGCGCTCGAGCGCGAGAGGTCGGGTCGCACGGTCGGGACTCCAGGGAAAGCGGGGACGCGGCCGTTTCGACTCGATCCGAAGAACGCTTGAGCGGGCCGCTCCCACGCGAGCGCCGGACGACGCGGGGATCCTCCGCTGCACGAGCCGTCACTCCTGCGCCGAAGCGCGCAGCCGACTCGCTAGACTGCCTTCGAGACCTTCTTGCTCTTGGCCTTGCGCACGGGCACGGCCACGGGGGTCGAGGCCGGTTCGGTTCGGCTGGTTGCCGGCAGCACCGCGCCCGCGGCCAGGCCGCGGTACTGGCACGTGAAGCACTTGTGGTAGTTGTGCCGCTGGCGGTCGAGGCAAACGGCCGGGGTGATCCAGTGCGCGATGAGCGAGTGCGCGCCGTCCGGGCGGGTGGGACACTGTCGCCGGTTCTCGACCGTTCGTTCTGCCAAGCGATTCTCTCCAGGGGAGTTGCGGCGGAGCGGCGGACGGCGCCCGCCTGGTGGCGTCACTCTGGAGTTCGGCCCCCCGCTCTCGCAAGCCCCCGGAAACGACGCGGGGGCGCTTTCAGCCGCGCGTGAGCGCCGCTCGCAGGTGAGCCATGGCCTCGCGTGCGGCCTCTGGAGCGCGGTGCGAGTCGCGCGAGAGCTCCACGGCCGCGACGCCGTCGAAGCCAACCTCGATCAGCGCCGCCAACGCCCTCGGGAGGTCGAGATCACCCTCGCCGAACATGCGGTGCACGTGCTCGCCGGTCTTCGAGTCGTCGAGCTGCACGAGCACGAGCCGCGCGGCGAAGCGGCGGATCACGTCCGCGACCGGCAGGTCGCTAGTCGCGTGGCAGTGGCCGACATCGAGGCACAGGCCGAGTTCGTCGCCCTCGCTCCCGAGGCGCGTGACAAGCTCCTCGTACCCCGCCGGGCGCTCGATGAACATGCCCGGCTCGGGCTCGAACGCGATCCCGACACCCTGTGCTCGTCCGCGCGCCAGCACGGGCCGCAGCCCGTCGCACAGACGCTGCCAGAGCTCTTCGCGCGCCGGAGGGCCGTCACGCCGGTCCGACACGGAGTCGTCCGGCGCCGCGCCGGCCCACAGCGAGACGAGCGTGGCTCCGAGACTCGCCGCGAGGTCCACGTGACGCAGCAAGAGGTCGATGCGCCGCGCACGCGCTTCCGGATCGTCCTCGAGCAGGTTCGGGCGGTGCTTCCGGAGCGGATCGAGCAGGAAGCGCGCGCCCGTCTCGAGCGTGAGCTCGAGCCCGAGCTCTTCCGCCCGCCGGCGCACGCGCGCGACTTCTGTCTTGTCGAGGCGGTACGGGTCGAGCTGCCCCACGTCGGGCGTGATCGAGAGCGCCTCGTAGCCGAGCTCGCTCACGAGCTCGAGCGCGGCGAGCACGCGGTGGTGCGCAAGGCCGTTCGTGTTGTAGCCGAGGCGGAACATCGCTGCCTGCTCCAAGTTGCCCGAGCGGCGCGCCCGCGTACACTCTGCGCCGCGCTTTCATGCGGAACTGGCTCGGAATCTCGGCGCTCACGAGCGTCCTCGCGCTCGCCCCGGCGTGCGCCCCGTCGTGCGTCGAGGAGCCGGAGCGGCGTCCGAACGTCGTCTTGCTCGTGGCCGACGACATGGACTACGAGCACTTCGGCTTCGCCGGGCACCCATTGGCCGAGACGCCGACGCTGGACGCGCTGGCCGAGCAGGGCGTGCTCTTCACGCACGGCTTCGTGCCCATGTCGCGCTGCCGGCCGGCGCAGGCGGCGCTCCTGACCGGCCTCTGGCCGCACCAGAACGGCGTCTACTTCAACGTCGGCGCCGATCACATCGACCCCGAGACCTCGCTCGCGAGGCTGCTCCAGCGCGCCGGCTACGCGACCGTGGGCGAGGGCAAGTTCTGGGAGCCCGATCCGCGCGCGATGGGCTTCTCGAACCTGGCCATCGCGAACTACACGACCTTCGTGCGCTGGGACCAGCAGCACCTGTTCGACTGGCTCGAGCGCACGCCGCGCGCGACGCCCTTCTTCGTGTGGTGGGCGCCCGAGCTGCCGCACGTGCCGCACGACCCGCCGCGCGAACTGCTCGAGCGCGTTCCGCTCGAGTCGATCCCGATCCCGGCCTGGTTCGCGGGCGACGAGGCCGCGCGCGCCGAGTTCCGCGCGCGCGAGCGCGTGCTGCTGGCCATGGACGCCTGGCTCGATCGCGGGGTGGCCGAGCTGCGCGAGAAGCTGAACGCGCTGGGCGAGCTCGAGGAGACCTTGTTCGTGTTCCTGAGCGACAACGGCTGGGCCAACGGCTGCGTGTCGAAGGGCTGGGGCTACGACAAGGGCCTGCGCACGCCGATGATCGTGTCGTGGCCGGCGGAGCTCGCCCGCGGCACGCGCTTCGACGATCTCGTCTCGCCGGTCGATCTGTACGCGACGATCCTCGACTACGCCGGCGCGCCGATCCCCGCGCACAGCGAAGGCCAGAGCCTGCGTCCGCGCATCGAGGGTCGGCCGTTCGAGCCGCGCGCGGCGCTGTATGGCGCGCTGTATCCGCTCACTCCCACCGCCGAACTCGCCGATCCGGCGCGCGACGCTTACGCCTTGTGGGCCCGCACCGCGCGCTGGAAGTTCATCCTCAGCCTGAAGGACATCCACGCCGCGGCCGACGCCGGCAGCGACGTCGATGAGCGCGAGGACATCAAGGTGAGCCTGGCGCCCGACTTCGTGCGCAAGCGCGGCGACATCGAGCTCTACGACCTCGCGAACGACCCGTACGAGCGCACCAATCTCGCGGCCGAGCCCGAGCACGCCGCGCAACTGGCCGAATTGAAGCGGGCGACGCTCGAGTGGTGGCACACCACCGGCGGCGGCTCGCTGGAAGCGCCGTGAGTCGCGTTCGGCGAGCTATGGAGCCCCATATCGGCGCCGCGATCCCTCAGCGCGGGCTCTCGCCCTCCCAAGGGCACCGCGGAAGACGCGAAGCCTTGCAGAGAAGGAAACGAGGGCGGCGCCCCTTCATGGATTTCATCTCTCTAAGGCAGCACCATCGGAACTGCCAGCGAACTCGCACCAAACTCGACGGCAAAGTTGTTCGTCGCGCGATGGCCCTCGACGTCCTCCCAATCGAGGGTGTAGACGCCGGGCACGAGGTAGATACGCAGCCGCGCGAGTTCCTCAGGTGTCCATAGCTTCGATGGCCCAATCCACAGCGTGCGTCCGCGCGCGTCCGACCAGATCTCCCTCAGCTTGCGCGATTCGCTCGCCACGGCGTGCAGCGTCACGGGAACGCCGCGTTCCAGGGTCAAGCGGACATCCTGGGTGAGGGACGGTTCGATCCTCACATCAAGGCCCAGCATCGCGACGTCGCTACCTCGTGAAGTCAGAACGTAGTTGCCCTCCGGAATGCCGCGGAACCATGCCTCTCCTCCTTGTACCGTGGCCTCGAGCGTTCGCGTCGCATCCGTGACGAAGACCGAGAGCCTCTCGTGTTCCGCCTTGGCGAGGACGCGGAGATTGCCGCCCCTGCGCAAGTCCAGATCCCCGCAATCGACCGTCTCGCCGCGGACTAGCGTGCGTCGCCCCACGTCGATGGTCCCGACGTCCGCCAGCTCCACGCGCAAGTCATATTCGCCCTCGGGAAACGTGCCTGCATCGAAGGCTCCATCGTCGGCGCAGGTCAGGAGGACTCGGTGCCTCTCTTCTGCACGAACGAGGACGAGCTGGGCGATGCCGACGTCTCCGTCTCGACGCAGCAGGCGCCCCGCGACTCGAGCACCCGGGCGGGAGTACGACATTCGCAGCTCTGCACCGCTGAATGGATCGAGGGAGCCCTGGTAGGCGGGATAGGGCCAATCGAACTCGGGATCGTAGGCTCGAATGACCGCCGATTGCGTTACCGGGAAGGAGAGGAAGCGCACCTCGCCGGCCTGGTTCGTCGTCCCGCGCTGCGGGCTGCCCGCCGGCGGATGCAGCCGCACGTCCAAACCGGGCAGCGGTGCGCCCGCCGCGTCGATGAAGCGCACTGTCACGGCGGCGCGCTCCGATGAGCCCCCGCCTCCCAGCAATCGAACTGGATGAGAGTTCACCAAACCCGTCAGTGTCACTGGCTCCGAGTAGTTGTCCATCCCCGGCGCCGTGATGAAGAGCGTGCCGCGGCCCCGCGGTAGACGGCCGAATTCCATCCGGCCTTCCTCAAGCAGCCCAGGCGGCCGCGCCCACAAGGGTCCGAAGAATCTCTCTCCCGTCATCGGACCCCATCCAGCGGGCGTGAAGTGGCCGACGACGTCGTGCGCGTCGAGGGACTCCTCGAGGAGGGAACCCTGGAGTTCGACGAGCACGTCGAGCCGGCACTCCGCCTCGAGATCGATCCGATAGAAGCGCGTGCCCGCTTGCACGTCGCCCCTCCCGATGGCATGGCCGACCTTGAAGGCCCACAAGACGCCCCCGGAGGCTTCGCTCACCTCGGGAAGTCGGAAGCGTCCGTCGGCATCTGTCTTCGTGACGCAGCCCCACGTTGCTTGCCTCCGTCGCTCGTCCGACGAAGTAGGCTGTATGACCCACAAGTAGTGGAGGTACACCGAGGCCCCCGACACTCCGGCGCCCGACTCCTCCGCAACCATGCCGGTGATCTCGTTGCAAGGCGGGCCGAGTTGCAAGATGAGACCGTCTGCGCTGGAAGCCTCGGTGACCACGACGGGCTCGGACGGACGCCATCCGTCACACTGCGCGACGAGGGCCGCGCCGGGCGGGACGCTGACGAGCGTGAACTCGCCCTGCGACTGGGTCGTCGCGACGAGAGCAGCGTATTCCGGAAGTCCGGGCTGTCGCGACAGGAGAACGCGAGCGTCGGGGACGCCTTCGCCCGAGATGTCAACGACGCGGCCCCGCACTTCGAGGGCGATGGGAAGCACGAAGCGGGCGAGACCCGTTTCGCCGGCGGCGACCAGGAAAAACCCACACAGGCCCTTGCCGTTCTCGAGATAGATCCCTCCGGCCTCGACATAGATCCCTCTGGCGGGAAAGTCCGCTACGAGGCAATTCCCCTCGGCGTCCGTGATGAAAGCCTCGCGGATCTCCTCCGTGCAGTCCTCTGCGCGGATGGCGTGCGCCCGATCCATTGAAGCGAGGTGCGGCGGGAGATAGCACGCCAGTCGCACTCCAGGCGCCGGGCGACCGTCGGCGCGTCGGATCTCTATCCGCAGACGAGCCGAGGCCGGCATCGACTCAACGGGGCTTCGCTGTGGAGGCGTTTCACTCTCGACGGGCGTCGCCGCGGGAGAGGGTTCCAAGTGCTGGGGCGCCGACTCTTGCGCCCCCTGCGAGGCGCTGCTCGATGCATCTCCCCTTCCCCGCATGCGGTCGGGACGCGCGGCGATCCAGAGCCCGAGCACCGCGGCGCAGAGGGTCAAGACGCATGACCAGCCGACCGTCGCGCGCACGCTCTATTTCGCTCCCGCGCCGCGGTCGGCGACAAGAACTTGAATCGACTTCGTCATCGTAATGGACCGACCAGTATCCGCTTCTGGCAGTTCGAAGAAGAGGCGCCCGATGTGCACGCCCATCGGGAGGGCCGGAAACTGGATCGCGCAGTCGTACTCCCACTCGATTAGCGAGTGATCAACGATCCGTCGCGGCGGCGCGCTTCGAATGACGAGGCCGTCGAAATCGGAACTCACGCGCAGTTGCTCCCCCGCCGCGGCCTCGGCTCCTGGCGCGGTGATCGTGAAGGATGCATCAATCGTCTCGGTCGGAGAGCCGGTGAGTGTGAGTTGCGACGGCTCCATCTTCAACGCTCCCTCCACAGTGACAGCGACCGGCACTGTGATTTCCTGGGATGCTCCTTGGGAGAGCGCCTTCATCCAAACAGAGACGTTCCTCGTCCCAAGCGCATCGCCGGTCGCTCGATAGAGGACCTCCATCGAGGACCTCGGACGCAAGGCAAACTCGAGCGGCCCCTGATGCTTCAGACACGAGCACGAGACATTGACAAGCCTCAATGTCACGAGCTGCGACGTCAGGTTGAAGACCGGAACGGCCACCTCCGCGGTCTGAGACCAACCGAGGCGGACGTCCAGGGACTCCGGCACCACGACGAGATCGCCAGCCTCGAGTCGAGGCTGCGAGCAAGATATCGATCCGCACACGGTGAACAGGAAAGCGAGCACCGTAACCGTGGGCACTATCACATCGACCGTCCGCGACCGAGTCCATTTCAGCACGAGAAGGAGCAGCGCGACGGCGAGGAGACAGCTGCCTATGGCTCGAAGTGGCCATGCGGCCGAGAGCCAGTCCCGGGGAACGACGAAAACCCCGCTCGGGACGCGCGAGCGAAGCTCGGTGCGCGGAATCGATCGCTTCTTGTTGGGTGGTTCCCAGAGGGTGAATTCATCTCCGTTCGCCACCGCCAATGCGAGGTGACCGGTCTCCTTGGTCTGCCCCAAGTAGAGCAGGAAGGGACGGGAGTCGATCTTCTCTTCGAAATCTCCCCAGTTGGCGATTGAGTAGTCGAGACCCGTTTCGCCGAGGCAGCGAATGACCTCCACCATCGCCAGGACCGGATTCGGGAACCGAAGCCGGATCTGCTCGAAAGTTGTTGGCAGCTTCTGGAGCTTGGCGACGATGGCCACGCAAACCTGGCCACAGAACCCGTTTTCTATGTCGAAGATCTCCATTCGCTCGAAAATGCGGTTCTCGAGAGTGCTCTGGTCCAGAGGCGGCCATTGGCCGCCCTCACGAGCAGCTCGCTCCTGCCCGCTCGTCATGCACTTGCCAAAATTCGCGAACAAGGCCTCCGCTACGGCCGAATGGGATTCAGCCGTGGGCAGGCCAGAGATCTGTTGCGCCGCATTCGCTGCAAGCACGTCGGCCCCCAGATTCGAAGCATAGTAGGCCGACCCTAGCCCGACCAGCGCAACGCTCGTCGCGACATTGTACGCGGTCGCGCCATCGAACGAGGGCTTGGCTTCTCTCTTGTGCTTCACCTCGAAGCTCAGCTTGGCAAACTCCCACTCCTTCTCGGGAAGCGCGTGATCGAGAGGGACGTTGACGTAGTAGTTGAATCGAGTCCCGAATGGAACGTCCCGAGTCAGGTCCCAGTCCAGGACTCGATACCCGTGAACATATCCGCGCCCGGCCGTCCAATAGTCCACCGCCGCCAATCGCAGCTCACTCGTTCCCTCGAATTCCATTTCGAGATAGGGAATCTGCGAGACGTCGAGCTTCGACAAAGCGTCCGTGTCTAGAGACGGATTGCAAGGCAATCGGATTCGCAAGCGATCACTCTGTGACTCGGCGATCTCGAGCTCTCCCGTGATGTTGGCATGCTTCACCAGAGCAACCAAGGGCGTCACGCGATAGAAGCCGTGGAATTCCTGGGGCCAGAACTCGGCATTCATGGCACGGAACTCGGGCATGACCGTGAGCTGGCTGCCCTCGAAATCGATCCGAATCCCGCGGGTTGCGTCCCAGTAGAACGCGAGTCGAGGAATCCTTTCGCCGGTGGGAGAAAGCAACCAGCAGTCGAACTCGAGGGCGCTGATCCTTCCTCGATCCCACGCACCGATCTGTGAAAGACGATACTCGTTGCAGCGGTCTTTCGCGGCAAGGTCCATCAATGGACGATAGTAGCTTCCCTGTTCCAGGGAATCATAGCCCTCGCCCTCGACCGAGAACCCCTCCACGCTCGCATCGACGGCGTCGATCGCCAGTGCGAGGAGATCGAGGCACCGAACGGCGGCTTGGATTCTGGGTGGTGAGTCTGCGATGGCCGTAGACTCTTGAAGTCTGAAAGCCAGTGCGAGCACGAGAACAAGGCACATGGAAAGTTGGCAGGGGACCGCGCAGAGCGATCCCCATGGGGGCCAGTGGTCAGCAGTCGTTCCCGAAGCACTCATCGCCCGCGATCGCCGTGCCCCCGCAGCCGAGTACAGTCCACCAGTAGGTGCTACCGCAGCTGAACGGGTAGTTGTTGTTGCATTCGGAATACTCCGTTGCGACGTAGCGACACCACGGAAAATTGATGAAGTTCTCGCACGAATAGTAGCCCATGCACTGGGTGCAGTTCGCGTTGCCGCTGCAATACGGCCACCTGATGTCGCCGCCGCCGCCAGGGCCGCCGCCGCCGCCCTGCCCGACGTGCAACAGGGAGGCTTGGTCCAGGCTCATGGAAGTGGATGGAGCGGCGGCGAAACACATGACCGCCGACGCGGTCAGGATCGCGGCAATGAAAATGGTCTTCGATGCATTCATGACGTTTTTCCCCAGATGGGTCCATCTGCTCCCGACCAGTGCCTCAGCATGATGCTGAATGCCCCCCGGCCGGGCTTTCGTTCAGAGGTCACCATGTCAAAACTGACACGTTAGTGGTCAGCGGCTCGGAGTTGCCGTACCAGAACGAGGCGGTGGCTGCATACGACCCCGGAGAAACTGCAGGTAGTCGAACTCCGAGCGAGTACCGCGCGACTTCCAAATCGCCAATCCGCTCTCTCGTCACACAATCCACCTGGAAGTCAACTGCGCCTTCCGTTTTCCATTCTAGCGTAGGTGGCGCACTTTCCTCGGGCGCGAGCACGATCGACACGAGAGTCGCACTCGGCAGCGAGGTGCCGGATTTGCCGGAGAACGAAAGGCTCGGAGAATCGAGGAAGAGCTCATCGCCGGTCCAGACCTGCACCGGCAGGATCTGAGCGATCGCCTCCATGCCCTCGCACCTCACGTCCAGCCTCAGGTTCTCCGTCCTAATGCCTCTTCGCGTGCCCTCGAGGACAAGGCGAAGCAGCCCGCTGGCGTGGGGCTCGAGGCGCAGTTCGTGTTGATCCCTGGCGATAGAGACGCATGCGCAAGACGTGGCGCGCGGTCGAAACAGCACTGGGACATCGCCTGGATTGATCAACGCGATGGAAACCCCTACCGTCTCCTTCCACGGAACCCGGAGCACCTCGGCCCCGCTGCGTATCAGCTCGGGGGGTGAGGCTGCCGCATTCGCGCGGGTACATGCGGAAAGCGGCAAGGCGACGAGAAGGGCCAGGACCGTGCCGCATGACGCTGTGCGACGATCGGAGCGAAGCACGGCGCTGTCCTGGCGAGTACCCGTCCCGGGGATCGATGCGCGCAATGCACGGATCAAACCCCTTGAGGTACCGCCAGGGCCAGCTCCTCGATGCGCTTGGTTTGCACTCTGATCTCTGAAGGCAGCCATCGGTATTCGGGTCGTCCATGCTCACCCCACCATTAAGGCTGAGTCGCCCTTGATATCGATTCAGGGAATCCCGCGATTTTGCCCTGCGCCTCCGGGAATGACCCCGATTCGGGGTAGGAGACCTCGACGCTGGCCGGGCCGGGATCCCCCCGCGGGGCTGGAAGCGCGGTCGGAGCGAGTGGGCTCTCGCCAGCCGAACGGCCGCCAACCTTCGGCCAGGTGGCACTTGACC
>JABFRZ010000503.1 GCA_013140785.1 Planctomycetota bacterium
CCTGCACGTCGCGGCCTTCATCCCCGGGCGCCACTGGTTCAAGAGCCACCTCGGCCGCGATCCGCTCGCGCCGCTGGCCGCCGTGCGTTGTCCGCTCCTGATCCTGCAGGGCGGCCGCGACGTGCAGGTCTCGGCCGAGCGCGACGCGCCGAAGATCCTGACCGCGCTCGACGCCGCAGGGCACGAGGACCACGAGCTGCACGTCTTCCCCGTGCTCGACCACCTCTTCAAGCGCGCCGGCGAGCGCCCCAGCGAGCTCGACTACCTGAAGTCGCGCCCGGTCGATGCCGAGTTCCTGGACGCGCTCGTCGCCTGGCTGAAGGCGCGCCTCCAGCGGTGACGGCCGCGCGCTGCTCAGCATGACCCTCGCGCCGGAACGTCCGGCAGGGCTCAGGAAGCCCCGCTTGCGAGAACGAACCGGGGCCGCCGTTCCCCCTGCGGAACGGCGGCCCCGTGGGTTGCGAAGCGCGCTGCGCCTCGCGACCTGCGTCGGTGACTAGCGGCCCGAGAGCTGGCTCGACAGCTCCGCGAACCCGCCCAGCTCCTCGCTGGCGATCTGCTGGCGTGCGAGGTCCTCGTAGTCGGTGGCGTGCTCCTCGTTTCCGAGCAGGTCGAGCGCGGCCTCCTGCTTGCCCTTGATCTGGTCCAGGCGCGTGGTGATCTGGCCCAGGCTCACGGCCTCGTACTGGCCGCACTGCTCGATCGTCTGGTTGCGCTTCTCGAGCAGCTCGAGCAGGCGCTCGTTGCGTGCGATCGAGTCGATCTGGCGGTTGAGGCCGACGACCTGGGCGCGGAACTCGGTCTGCTCGCCTTGCAGTTTGGCCAGGAGCTCCTCGAGCCGCAGGGCCTGCTTGGTGAGATAGCCCAGGTCGTGGTGCGCGTCGGCCGCGCGGCCGGCGTAGGCGCTGCGCGTGGCGCGCACGCGCTCGAGCTGGGTGTGGGCGCCGTCGGGCGTGTAGACCTCTCCGCCGAGGCGCACGCTCACGAGCCGCACGCCGGACTCACTCGGGAGCTGCGCGGCGACCTCGCTGCCGAGGCGCTGCAGGTCCTGGTCGGCCAGCGCGACCACGCGTTGGGACACGGCCGTCTCCTGCTCGAGCTGCTTGATCTCGTGGCGGATCTCGGCCAGGTCGTTCTGGACCTGGGCGATGCGCTCGGGGTACTCGCGCTCGAGCTCGCGCAGCTGCGAGCGCATCAGGCCGGGGTTGTCGAGGTGCGCGTCGATCGATTCCAGGAGGTTGTCCTGGATCTCGTGCACCACGGCCGAGGTGCGGTGCCGGCCCATCAGGGCGTAGGCGCCTGCTCCGGCCATGCCGAGCAGGACGGTCGAGATGACGGCGACTTTGAGGGCCTTTCCGAGGAAGGAGAACATGCGTGGGCTCCGCGAAGGGGACCGGGGACCGGAGTCCCCGCTGGACAGTTTTCGAGCGCCGGTGACCGGCGCGGCGACGGCAGCTCCTTGGGAAACCTCGCGGCTTCCTTGCGCGCCGAACTGACTTTCCACGAATAGCGCCGGCGCTCTTTGGTTAACGCGCGCTCCCGTTTTCCCGCGGCACGCCCACCCTGCCCGTGCTCAGCGATCCCACCACCCACTTCGTCCGTCGCCTGCGCGCCCGCGAACCCGCCGCCTGGTTCGAGCTGTGGGAGAACTTCGGCCCGGTCCTGCGCGCGCAACTCGCGAAGTGGGGGCGCGGCCACATCGGGCCCGAGACGGTCAAGGACCTCTCCCAGGAGACCCTGGCGGCCCTGTCCGACGCCATCGATCGCCACGACCCGGCCAAGGGCGCGCGCTTCTCGACCTGGCTGCTCGCGATTGCCCACCACAGCTTCTGCGGCGAGATGGACCGGCGCATGGCCCAGAAGCGCGGCTCGGGGCGGCGCGGGTCTTCGCTCGACGACGATTTCCAGGGCGCGAGCTCCGAGCCGGCGCCCGATGCACGCTACGAGCAGGCCGTCTTCGACGCCAAGGTCACGGCGGCGCTGCGCGCGGTCGAGCGCGAGTGCGGCTTCGCGGACTTCGCTGTGTTCCGCGCGCGCGTGCTGGAGGGTAATCCCGGCAAGAAGGTCGCCGACTCCCTGGCGCTGTCCGAGGCCACCGTCAGCCGCCGGGCCGCGGGCGTGCGCGAGCGCGTGCGCGCGCGTTTGGCCGAGACCTTCGCCAAGTACTCGTTCTCGGCCGAGGAGCAGGCCGAGCTGGCGCGCAACGGGCTCGCGTCGAATCCCAACAAGGGCGAGGACGCGGCCTTCGACGCGGCCGTGGCCGAAGTCGTGCACCGCATCCAGCAAGAGAGCCCGCCGCCCCTGCCCGCTCGGGACGCGCGGGCCGAGTCTGCGCCGCTCGGGACGGGCCGGCCGGGCTCGCTCGGGCGCGTCGTGCGCTCGCTGTTCTCGTCCCGTGACGGCCCCGCGCCGCGAGAGGTCCCGTGATGTCCGTCCTGTCCGTAGCAGCCGTGATCCTGGCCGTGTTCGCCGCGCTCTTGGCTCTGGGGCTCGTCGCCGGGCTCTTCTACCTCTTCTGGAAGGTCCTGCGCGGCGTCTTCTGGCTGATCGGCCGGGCCCTCTGCTTCGTCAAGAGCGAGATCGGCGACGCGATCCACACGCTCGGTGCGCTGCTGACCGCCTGCGCGACCGTGCCGCTCGCCGCCGTGAACTTCGTGATCCTGCGCATGGGCGCCGCGCGGCACTATGCGCGCGCCTTCGCGGACGAGCTGAAGGGCGTCGGCGTCGGCCTCTGGCGCGTGGCGCTCGGCAACCCGCTGCGCTTCGTGGGCCTCTGGGCGCTGGTGGACGGCGTCGAACGGCGCCTGCCCGACGCGATGGAGCGCGCGCCGCGCACGCGCCGCGCGCGGCGCGCGACCTTCGAGGGCTACGACGTGATCGGGACGCTGCCCTCGGGCGGCTCGGGCGCGCAGCTCTTCGTGGCGCGCCCGAAGAACGCGACCGAGAGGCGTTTCCTGAAGGCGGGCCGCAGCCTGCCGGCCGAGGTGGTGATCAAGTCCTTCGCGCTGGAAGCCGGCTCGACCCTGCCCCAGATCGTGCGCGAGAGCCGCGCGCTCGAGGCCGCGAGCCAGCTGGGCCTCGTGTGCGAGCACCAGCTCAGCGACGATCACTTCTTCTACGTGATGCCCTACGTGAAGGGCGAAGACCTCGAGCGCGTCACGCGTGCCTTGCACGCGCGCGGAACCCCCGAGGGCCTGGCCGACGCCGAGCTCGGGCTCGTGCTCGGCTACGCGATCGACCTGTGCGATTCCCTGCAGCGCTTCCACTCGGGCGGCCTCTGGCACAAGGACGTCAAGCCCACCAACGTCATCGTCGCCAAGGGCCGCGCGCACCTGGTGGACTTCGGCCTGGTCACGCCGCTCGCCTCGGCTCTGACGCTGACCACGCACGGGACCGAGTACTACCGCGACCCGGAGATGGTGCGTCTCGCCATGCAGGGCGTGAAGGTGCACGAGGTCGATGGCGTGCGCTTCGACGTCTACAGCGCGGGCGCGGTGCTGTATTCGCTGCTCGAGAACTGCTTCCCCGCGCACGGCAGCCTCTCGCGGCTCTCGAAGCGCGCGCCCGAGGCGCTGCGTTGGATCGTGCAGCGCGCGATGGCCGAGCTGGGCTCGCGCTACGGCTCGGCGTCCGACATGCGCGTCGATCTCGCGGCCCTGGCCGCGGCCACGAATCCGTTCGAGCTGCGGCCGGCCGACCTGCCGTCTTTCGCGCGCGCCGGCGCGGCGGAGTC
>JABFRZ010000589.1 GCA_013140785.1 Planctomycetota bacterium
TCAGACTTCGGATCTGAAAGTCGGGGGTTCGAATCCCTCCGGGCGTACCACTCTCGCGCTTCTTGGCCGCGATGAGTAGGCAGCGCGCCAAGCGGTGCGGGTAGCCGTCGCTAATGGAAAGGGCTCTCCCCCTGGACGTTCGACATGCGCTGGCCAACTGGGTCCGCAGTGGGGGAGGAGGAAGGGCACCCAGCCAAAGGGCCGCGAAAGCGAACGCAGGAGGAGAGCTTGAAATGGAATGGGTCTCGATGCGCGCGGGCAGAGAGCTTGGAGCTCGTCGCACCCATGCAGGTCTTTCGCTCGCGCTTGTTCCTTGGATGCACACTCGGCGCAATTCCCGCTGGCGAGGGCGCCTCTGGTGGATGGAGGTTGATGCTCACCGCCCACGTGCTCCAGACACTCCCTGCTCTACTTGGTCGCGCGGGCAACGCGGGGTAGCGCCCACTCCTCGAAGAGGCGAGGCGAGCGATCACGATCCGGAGCGGGTGCATCCGGCAACGCACAGGCCTCGAACAACCCTCGTCGACCTCCAGCAACATGCGTCTCCTGGCGAGGATCCTCACTGGCTCTGCCCTGCTAGTCCTGGCACTCGTATGTGCACACTCCTGCGGCTCCATGGACAAGCTCACGCTCGAACGGCGTCTGCTGGATCTCGAGAAGAACGCCGCCGTGCGCGCCGCCGGCCTGGAGACGAGGGAATACGAAGTCGTCCTGGCCGGGAAGCCGACGCGCGCGCGCTTCACCTGGCATCACGCCGGCCAGCGCGGTCGTCCCGTGCTCGTGCTCGTGCATGGGACCCCGAGTTCGCTGTTCACCTGGACGGAGCTCGTGCACGGCGGCCCGGGGATCGACGGGCTGGCGCGCGACTTCGAGGTGTTCGCGCCCGACGCACTGGGGCACGCCACGACGCGTACCGAGCTCGATTCGCATTCTTTCCAGGCCTGTGCTGACTGGGTGAGCGGGTTCCTCGACATGCTCGACCTACGCGACGTGACGCTGGTGGGCCAGAGCTACGGAGGTGAGTTTGCCTGGCGCGCGGCGCTCGACCGGCCCGCGCGCGTGACTCGGGTCGTGCTGATGAACTCGTCGGGCATCCCGCGCCGGGAGGACGAGTGGCTGCCCGAGGAGCTCAAGATGCGCGCGTGGAGGCTGGCGCACTGGGGCTGGATCCTGAACTCAAGAGTGCGCATTGCTGCGGCCGTGCAGCCTCACTTCCGCGCGCCGGTGCCCGAGGAGCGCCTCGAGGAGTACTACCTCGCGTGTTCGAATGCGGACAACTGGCGCTGCATGATCGACCTCGCGCGGGACGAGAACGGTGCGCGCGCCGCGGATCTGGCGCGTCTGCGCCAGCCCGTGCTGCTGCTGTGGGGCGAGCGTGACAGTGCCTACCGCCCGGAGCGCTTCGCGCAAGAATTCGCACGCCGCCTGCCACGCGCCGAGCTCGTGCTGGTCGCGGCCGGCCACTATCCGCAGGAGGAAGCGCCGGGCGACGTCGCGCGCGAGATTCGCGCCTTTGTCGAGCGCACGAGCGGAACTTGAACTCGGCGCCGTCGCAGGCATCCTCATCCCCGAAGGTCAGGGGCCGTTCGACGCGAGAGTGACCATCCATGCTCTCGCGGTTCGCTCCTCGTTCTCGTCGAGCCGGGAGCGCCTCCGGGCTGAGGAGTACTTGGCGCGTGCTCGAAGCGAGGTGGCGCGGAAGTAGTGGCCGCCCTACTGCACCGCGCGGTGGTCGCGAGCGACGAGCTGGCCGCGGTTGTTGCGGCAGTAGAAAATGCCATGGGAGAGGACTGGCGTCGTCCAGCACACGCCGTCGTCGAAGAGCCGGGCGCGCGAAGCCGGCTCGAAGCCCTTGGGCGTCGCGGGTGCGACGAGCAGCTCGCCCTTCTCGCTCAGCACGATCAAGCGCCCGTCGGAGGCCACCACCGTTCCCTTGCCGAGGCCGCGCTCGGCCCAGCGCACGTCGCCGTCGATGGTCAGGCACTTCAGCACGGCATCGTCGAAGCCGTAGAGATGCCCGTCGAGCAGCACGCAGCCGTTCATGTTCGAGTTCATCTCCTTGTTCTCCCACAGGACCTCGAGGGCCTTGCCGGTGAACTCGAGCATCGCGCAGCCCTTGGCGTTGTAGCCCGTCGATAGGAAAATGCGCCGGCCGATCACGATCGGCGTGGCCGAGTTCACGTTGTACTCCGAGGTCCAGGGGTGCAGCGCGAGCTCCCCACCGTCCTGCTGGTCGAGCACGACCAGGCCCGCGCCGTTGAATACCGCCAGGAGCTTCTTGCCCTCGTACTCGAAGGGTGCCGGAACGGCGTAGCTGTGGCCGTAGTCTCTCGTCTCCCACAGGGTCTTGCCGTTGGTCTTGTCGAGCGCCATCGTCCGACCGACGTTCAGCACCACCTTGTCGGCCAGCACGAGCGGCGAGGTCACCAGGCCGAAGGGACCGAGTCCCTTCTCGCCCTCGATCAGCGCGCGCTCGAACAGGACCTTGCCGGTCGCCACCGCGAGGCACTGGAAGTTGCCGAGCCGGCTCAGCACGAAGACGCGCTCGCCGTCGATCACGGGTGTGGTCAGCGTCCCGCCCTCGTGCATGTTGTCCCACAGCTTCGAGGGATAAGCGTGGATCCAGTGCTGCTCGCCCGAGAGCGGGTCGAGGCAGCGCACGACGTCCATCCCGGTCACCTCGTCGAAGCCCTTCGCCACGAGCTTCCCGTTCGCCACGGCAACGCACGAGTACCCGCGCCCGACCTCGACGCGCCACAGGTCCGCCTCCTTGCCGCTCGAGCTCCAGCCGCTCTCGCGCGAGACACCGTCCCGCTCGGGCCCGCGCCAGCAGGGCCAGTCCTGGCCGTCACCGGCGAGGACGGCGGGGAGAACGGCGGAGGCGAGCAGGGCCAGATGGGTGCACGCGTGGAGCATGGGGGCGACTCGGGAACGGAGGGACGGGCAGGGAGCCTAGGCGGCCCTTCGAACTTCATTTCCTGCCGGATGCAAGAATCCGCCGAGGAGCGTGGATTGCGCGGATCGCGCCCCTCTACCCCGGCCCGCTAGACCGACCACTCCGCGGAAGCGCGCCTACCCCGCGCGGAGGTCGAAGGACGCCGAAGGTCCGTCCGTGCGCGAGCCACAGCAAGAGCGGCGTTGCGAGGGCGTACTCAACCGCAAGCGTGCTCCAGGTCTCAAGGGGCTCGGAACTCACGGCCACGGCCCCGAGGCGAGCTCCAGCCAGGTACGAGAGTGGGCCGCCCACGGCGCCGAGCAGTGCCGCGAGTCCTGGGCGCCGTACGAGCCAGGCCAGGGAGAAGCGCGGCAGGGTGGCGAAGCCGATCCAGAGGGCGGTGATCCAGGGCGGCACGATTGGTAAGTGCCAGGCCGCCTCCGAACTCGGGTAGGCGGTCGCGCCGAGGGCCGCAAGGACGGTGTCGGCGATCGTTCCGAGGACGCCGGCCAACAGCAGGAAACGCAGCTCGCGGGCGCGCTCGGAAACGAGCAGCAGGTGCACGGCCACCACGGCGGCGAACGTCGCCGGTCCCAGCCAGACCGCGCCGCGTGCGGCACCCGCGACGGTCACGAACCAGGCGCCCTGGAAGAGCAGGAAGTTCGCCAGCTTCTTCACGGGCTGGTCGCGGTCAGCACAGGCCGCGCCAGCGGGCGTTCGAGCAGCATCTGCACATTCGAGATGTGCCGCTCGGCGAAGCCGCCCTCGCAATAGCAGAAGTAGAACTCCCACAGGCGCAGGAGTTCTTCGCCGAAGCCGAGGGCGCGCGCCTCGTCCCAGCGCTCGCGCAGGTTGCGGCGCCACTCCGCGAGCGTGCGCACGTAGTGCGGTCCGATGTCCTCGAGATGCACCAGCCGCAGGTCGCTGGCGCGGGTCATCGCCGAGCACAGCGCGGTGACCGAGGGGATGCAGGAGCCAGGGAAAATGTGGCGCTGGATGAAGTCGACCGAACGCCGCGCAGATTCGTAGTGCTGGTCGGCGATCGTGATCGCCTGCAGGCACATGCGCCCGTCGGGACGCAGGCGCGCCGCGCAGCTCCGGAAGAACTCGTCGAAGTACTGGTGCCCGACGGCCTCGATCATCTCGACCGAGACGAGCTTGTCGTAGGTGCCGCGCAGCCGGCGGTAGTCTTCCAGGAGCAGCGTGATGCGTTCCTCCAGCCCTGCCGCGCGGATGCGCTCGGCGGCGAGGGCGTGCTGCTCGCGGGAGATCGTGGTCGTCGTCACGCGGCAGCCGTATGCACGCGCGGCGTGGAGCGCCAGCGCCCCCCAGCCCGTGCCGATCTCGAGCAGGTGGTCGCGCGGCCCCAGCTCGAGCGCTAGGCAGATGCGATCGATCTTGGCCAGCGAGGCTTCTCGCAGGGTCGCGCCGGGACGCTCGAAGATTCCGCACGAGTACGACAGGGTCTCGTCCAGGAACAGGCGGAAAAAGTCGTTCGAGAGGTCGTAGTGCGCCGCGATGTTGGCACGACTTCCGCCCAGAGTGTTGCGGCGCAGGCTGTGAAAGAGCGCCAACACCGTCTGTGAGATCCGCGCGAAGCCGCTCTCGACACCGGCCAAAGCCTCGCGATTGCGCACGAAGAGTCGCACCACCGCGGTCGGGTCGTCGCTCGACCACCAGCCCTTGGCGTAGGCTTCACCCGCACCGACGCTTCCGCGGCGCGCCACCGCGCCCCAGAAACGTGGGTCGAGCACGTGCACGCTCGCATCCGGGAGGGCTGGATGAGCACTGCCGAAGACATGGCGCTGGCCTCCGTCGAGGACCAGCAGCGACCCGGACGAGATACGTGCGAGTCGTCCGAGCACGAGGCGGGCGACGAGGGCTGTGCGCGCGGCGTGCTCGACTCGGGTAGCGGTCAGGATGGCCGTGGAACTCTCGGTGCTCATGTCGTGCTGGTCTCCGTGGGGACCGAAAGCTTCTTCGGGTGTGCGTGGAAGGGCGCGCGTTTCAGGAACAGGCGTGCGGCCTGCCAGTAGATGGCGGCGTGGATGCGTGCGCTGAGCAACGGGTACCGCAGCAGCACGCTCGCCAGGTTGCGGCCCGTGACGGCGCGCCGCCGGCAGGCGAGGCCCGCGTGGAAAACGGGGCGGCCGCGCTCCAGGCTGGTCATGTGGACGTCGAGCCGCTCGCCCGGCGCGTGCAGGGACCATTCGTAGTCGAGATCCATGCCGTGGAACGGCGAGACGTGGAAGTCCTTGTGGAAGCGCCAGCGCAGCTCCTCCGTTCCGGCCGAAGCGCGAGCGTCCAGCACGTAGGCGTGGCGCTCGCCCCAGGGGGTGTTCGTGATCTCTGCCACGATCGCCTCGAGCTCGTCCTGCGGGTCGAAGCAGTAGTAAAAGGTGACCGGGTTGCAGACGTAGCCAAAAGTGCGCAGGTGCGTGAGCACGCGCACCGCGCCCGCGGGCCGCCGGCCGAGCTCGCGCTCGACGCGCTCGAGTACGGCCTCGCGCAACGAAGTGTCGGGTGCGCCCATGTAATCGGCGCGCCGGAACCACGCGAGAGCGGGTGCCCCGGCCGACCACAGCCATCGCCCGGCGAAGAGTCGCGGCAACTCGTCCAGGTCGAGGTACATCAGGAAGAGCCGGTAGCGGAAGTCGTGCGGCCGGGGTTCGAGCCGGCGATGGAAGACCTCGCCCTCGTAGATCGCGCTCTTCATCAGGCCAGAACTTCCTGGCCCAGGCGGCGCGCGACAGCGAGTCCGCTCGCGACCCCATCCTCGTGAAAGCCGTAGCCCCAGTAGGCCCCGCAGAAATGCACGCCGTGCGCCCCGTCGATCTCGCCGTGGCGGCGCTGGGCGCGCACGGCCTCGCTCGAGTAGATCGGGTGGTGGTAGACGAAGCTCCGTAGCACCCTGGCAGGGTCGATGGCCGTGGCGCGGTTGAGCGTGACCAGGTAGGGCTGGTCCGCGGGCAGCCTCTGCAGGCGGTTCATGCAGTACGTCACCGTCGGCAGATCCGAGGGCGGGTCGGTGACGTGGTAGTTCCAGCTGGCCCAGGCGCGGCGCTTCTGCGGCATGAGCGACGCGTCGGTGTGCAGCACGGCTTCGTTCCTCTGGTAGGCGAAGGCGCCGAGGACCGTGCGTTCCAGCCGCGTCGCGTCGGCGAGTATGCGCAGGCTCTGATCGGCGTGCGCTGCCAGGACGACGCGGTCGTAGGTCGTCGCTTCGCCAGCCGCGCTGCGGACGCAAACGCCGCCCGGTACGCGCTCGACACGCACTACCGGTGTCCGCAGTCGGATCCGGTCGCGGAACGGCGCCACCAGAGCCCGCACGTACTCACGCGATCCGCCGCGAACCACCAGCCACTGTGGCCGGTCATCCACCTGCAGGAAGCCGTGGTTGTGGAAGAACTGCACCAGGAAGCGCACGGGGAAGGCGCGCATGTCCTCGGGCCGTGCCGACCAGATCGCGGCTCCCATCGGCAGCAGGTGCTGCTCGACGAATTCGCGTGTGTAGCCACCGCGCTCGAGGAACGCGCCTAGGGTCAGCTCTTCGTCGCGCTCCGCGAGCAGGGCCGGCGCCTCGCGGTAGAAGCGCAGGATGTCGCGTACCATGCGCCAGAAGGATGGGCGCAACGCGTTGCTGCGCTGGGCCAGCAGGCCGTTCAGAGACGTGCCGTTGTATTCCAGACCGCTGCGCTCACAACGCACCGAGAAGCTCATCTCGCTCGGCTGCCAGGCAACGCCCAGCTCGCCGAGCAGCGCGCAGAAGAGCGGGTAGGTCTTCTGGTTGAACACGATGAAGCCGGTGTCGATCGCCAAGCGACTCGCTCCCACCTCGACCTCGACGGTGTTGGTATGGCCCCCGATCCATTCGCCGGCCTCGTACACGGTGAGCTCGTGCTCGCGGTACAGCCGGCGGGCCGCGACCATGCCGGCGATGCCGGTGCCGACGACGGCGACCTTCACGGCCGGCGGCTCCTACTCCGTGCCGGAACGGGCTTCAGGTCCCAGACCAGGCCCAGCGCGCTCATCAAGCGCAGCAAATACCAGCTCGGGTCGATCTCCCACCAGCGCAGACCCGCTCGCGCTGCGCCGGGATGGCGGTGATGGTTGTTGTGCCAGCCCTCGCCGAAGGTGAACACCGCGAGCAGCGCGTTGTTGCGGCTCTGGTCGCTCGTCTCGAAGCGGCGTGAGCCGAAGCGGTGGGCGATCGAGTTGATCGAGAAGGTCATGTGGTAGAGCACGACCGTGGAGATGCACACGCCGAACACGAGCAGCTGCGGGCCGTTCGTTCCGAGGCCGGGAGCCAGCGCGGCCAGGAGTTCGCCCGTGCCGTAGAAGGCCGGAACGAGCAAGAGCGGCACCAGCGAGTCGAAGCGATCGAGGAAGCGCAGCTCGGGAAAGCGCGCGAGATCGCGCACGAGCTCGAGTCGCGTTCGGAAGTTGCCCTGCGCCAGCACCCAGCCGACGTGGCTCCACCAGAAGCCCTGGCGCTCCGGCGAGTGCACGTCGCCTTCCGCGTCGGAATGGCGATGGTGCATGCGGTGGTGCGCAGCCCACCACAAGGGCCCGCGCTGGATCGCGCTCGCTCCCAGCAGGGCGAAGGCGAACTGCACCGGCCGCGAGGTGCGAAAGGCGGCGTGGGAGAAGAAGCGGTGGTAGAAGGCCGTGATGGCGAACATCCGCACGGCGTAGAAAGCCAGGGCGACCGCCACGGCCGTCCAGCTCCAACCGACCCACGGCACGAGCAGGCAGCCCGCGTGCAGCGCCAGGAACGGGCTGATCCTCAGCCAGTCGATGTCGTGCGGCTGGCGCTCCGTGTCGCGCGGATCTTGCGCCCAGGAGTCCAGCCACCGCACGACGCTTGCGACGGCGGTGCGAGTCCTCATGCGCTCACCGCCGCCGTCCGGCGTGGGCGCAGCAGATGGTGGGAGACGATCCACTCCGACCCGCCGCGGTAGCCGAAGAGCTCGGCGCAGGCCAGGAAGAAGACCCGCCAGCGCTGGTACCAGAGCTCGGCCTGCCGCGTTCCGTAGGTCCGGCCGAAGAGCGCGAGCACCGCCTCGCGCTGCTGCTCGAGGTTCTGTAGCCAGCCCTCCGAGGTGCGCGCGTAGTGCGTTCCGGGAACAACCCAGCGCGCCTCGCTCTCGAGCGGCAGCTCGAGGCGCTCGACCAGGTCGTGGCACGGCATCATCCCGCCGCTGAAGAAATGGCGGCTCATCCAGTCCGACTCGTCGCGCGCCTCGAACGGATAGGCGTAGCGCTGGTGCGCGAAGACGTGCAGGAAGAAGCGCCCATCGGGCCGCAGCCAGCCGGCCACGCGCCGCATGAGCTCTTCCCAGTTGCGCATGTGCTCGAACATCTCGACCGACACGACGCGATCGAAGCGCTCGCCGATGGTGAAGTCGTTCATGTCGCGGGTGACGACCGAGACGTTGTCGAGCCCGCGGCGGCGCGCCTCGGCCTGGATGTAGGCGCGCTGCGGAGCCGAGTTGGAGACAGCCACGATCCGGCTGGTCGCGTAGCTCTCGGCCATCCACAGGGTCAGCGAGCCCCAGCCGCAGCCCAGCTCGAGCACGTCCTGGCCGTCTTGCAGGCCCGCGCGCTCTGCGCTCAGCGCGAGCATGGCTTCCTCGGCTTCGTCGAGCGTGGCGCTCGCGCTGGAGTAATAGCCGCTGCTGTACTTGAGGCGCTGGCCGAGCACGAGCTGGAAGAAGGCCGGCGGCACTTCATAGTGCTGCTCGTTGGCTTTCTCCGGGACCAGTGCGACGGGAGCGCGGCGCATGCTCTCGACCCAGGCGCGCAGGGCGCGCTCGTGGTCCTGGTCGAAGAGCGCCTGCTGTTCCCGCAGGCGCTGTCGCAAGAGCCTCTGGATCCCGTAACGCAGCAGCGCTTCGGGAACGAGCCCCCGCTCGACAAGTCGCATGGCGGTCTTCATGAGGGCTGCGGCGCGTCCTTCGATCGCGCCCGCGAGGGACCCGGGAAGAAAGCGTTGGTGGTCTCCTGGTACGAGCGGTAGTCCGCCCCGCGCTTGCGCAGCGCCTGCTCTTCCGTCGGGGGAATACCCGTGACCTTGAGCACGAGCAAGAGCATCAGCGCCGGCGCGAACCACACGGCCCAACCCAAGGAGAGCCCCATGGAGAGCACGGGGTAGGAGAGCCAGTGCATCCACTCGAAGAAGTAGTTCGGGTGACGCGAGTAGCGCCACAGGCCCGCTCGGCAGGTGCGCCCCTCGTTCCTGGGCTCGACGCGCCAAGTGCGGAGTTGCCGGTCCGCGAGGGCCTCGCCGCCGAGCGCGAGGACCCAGATCAGGACACCGGCGAGGTCTCGCAACCCGAAGCCCACGTCCTCGGCCGATATCGGAACCAGGAACGCGAGCGACAGCACGACGGCGAGCACGGCCTGAGCCTGGAAGAAGCCGAGCATCCAGCGGTCGTGGCGCGAAGCGAGTTTTTCGCGCAGGGTTCCGTAGCGCCCATCCTCGGGCTCGCGCCGCAGACGCGCTGCCAGATGAAGCGTCAGTCGCAGGGACCACGCACCGGCCATCGACGCGACCAGGATGCGCCGGGGCAACCAGCCCGAAGCCAGCAGGGCGTAGCCGATTGCCAGGGACCCGAGGCCGGCCGCCCACAGCAAGTCGACCACGCCCGCGTTACGAGTGCGCCTGTGCCGCGTCCAGGCGGCCAGCATGACGAGCGAGAGGGCCAATAGACCCCAGAGCGGTAGCAGGGCGTCTTCGGGGGACACGATCCTGCCTTCGCCGGGCCTGGGGTCGTGGATGCACCGCTGCTCGGGATAGCGCGTTCGGCGATCTGTCGCGTACCGATGCGGAGCTCCGCCGTGCCGGGCCGGAACAGGGCGTCAGCGCTGCGCCGGCGCATCTCTGCGCGGGACCAGGATCGAGAGGATCGTTGCCCCTACCAGCGTGCCCAGCACGGCGCAGAGCGACAAGGTCGTGTCGATCTTGATCGGGCTGGCCCGCTCCAGCCCGATCACGGGCAGGTAGGTCGGAGCGCTCATCAGCAGCAGCTTCACGCCCACGAACGCCAGGATCAGGATCAGCGCCGGCTTGAGGAAGCGGAACCTGGCGATCAAGGCGGCCAGGCAGAAGTACAGGGCGCGCAGGCCCAGGATCGCGAAGATGTTGCTGGTGAACACGATGAACGGATCGGGCGTGATCGCGAAGATCGCCGGGATGCTGTCGACGGCGAACACGAGGTCGGTGATCTCCACCAGGAGCAAGGCCAAGAACAGGGGCGTGATCGCCCACCTGCTCGACAGCGTGCCGGGCGGCGGCGGATTCATCACGTCCTTGCCCGTCGCGGGATCCGTGCTGTACGTCGGCTTCGCTGTGCGCCGGGTGAAGAACCTTTGTCCATCGTAGAAGTCCACGGTGCGGAAGAGCCGCTTCGCCAGCTTGACCGCCAGGTTCTGGGACGGATCGTCGTGCCCCTTGATCAGGGCCATCTTGAGCGCGGTCAGGATCAGGAAGCCGCCGAAGAGGATCAGAATCCACTAGTGCTCGAGGATCAGCCCGGCACCGAGGAAGGCGCTGAAGCCGGTGCCGCACGCGAGCCAGATCGTCGACCAGGTGAGCGCCTCTTTCATGCTCACCTCGTGCGCGTCGCGGTGGAAGACGCCCAGATCCAGCACGAGGAACAGGAGCACCAGCGCGATGAAACCAGCGTAGGCCCAGATCTTCAGTTGGGCCTGATCCATCAGTCCCGCCCCGGTGGCATCGAGCGCGAAGGGGACCAAGAGCAGCGGCGTTGCGATCAAGGATCCCCGCACGGCCCTGACCGCGCTCCTCCGGCCACTGTTTCGGAACCGCCCTCTGGCGCCGACGACTCAAGGACCGCCCTTCACTCGCCTCCGAGTTCTTCCCGCCTCGCCGAAGTCGATCCTTGGACCCCGACCGGAACTCGCTGCGTTCGAAGCTGGGCATGTCCTTTCGTTGCTCGCATCCAGAGAGAAGAGGAAGCGGACTCGGAGGGAGCTGTTCGCTCGAGCTCGTGCTCTGGATGCGCTCGTCGGCGGATAATGGCAGGGCCCGGGCAGGCGTTGACGGGCACGAGGCAATCCGGCACGGTGGAAGCACGAAACGCCATGGACAGCAGCGGATTCGCAGCCACTCTCCTGCGCGCCAGCGCGGAGGGCTTCGCTGGCCTGGCCGCCAGTCGTCTGATGGAGGGCGATCCGGCGCTCGCCGGCCCCGCCGGATTCGAGGCCTGGCGCGCCCACCTGCGCAGCCAGCTCGGCGCGCTCGCCGCCGCGGTCGAGGACGAGGCTCCCGAGCTGTTCGCTGCGCACGTCGCCTGGTCGCGGGACGCAATCGCAGCGCGGGAGGTGCCCGTGGCCGCCCTGGGCGCCGCACTGGTCCGGCTGCGCGAGGTGCTCGAGGAGTCCTTGCCGAACTCGGCCTGGGCTCCGCTCCCGGCCTACTTCCAGCGCGCCCGGGACGAGCTCGCGCGTCGCTCGGCTCCGCAACCGAGTGAGCTGCCGGGCACGGAGGCTCACGGCCAGCTCGCACTCGACTACGTCACCGCCCTGGTGGCCGGCGACGAGCGGCGCGCGGTCGCCTTGGTGCTCGACGCGCTCGACGCGGGACGGCTCTCGATTCGCGACGCACTGGCTGCGGTGCTCGTGCCCGCGCAGCGCGAGATCGGCCGCCAGTGGCATCAGGGTGTGATCGGCGTGGCCGAGGAGCACTTCGGCTCCATCGTCACCCGCAAGGCCCTGGCACGCGTGCTGGCCCTGGCTCCAGAGGTCGAGCCCAACGGCCGCACGGTGGTCGTCGCCTCGGTGGCGCAAGACGCCCACGACCTCGGCGTGCAGGTCGTCGCGGCCTTCTTCGAGCTCGACGGCTGGCGCTCGATCTGCCTGGGCGCGGACACCCCGAGCGAGGATCTCGTGCAGCTCGTCGTGCGTTTCGAGGCCGATCTCGTGGCCCTGGGTGCGACCCTGGATGGGCAGCGAGAAAGCACGGCGCGCACGATCGAGGCCCTGCGC
>JABFRZ010000233.1 GCA_013140785.1 Planctomycetota bacterium
GTTCGGGGTGCGCTTGCAGCTCGCGCTCGAGCGCGTGGTCGCGCACCTCGGCGGCGGCGCCAACAAGGCACCGGTGCAGCGCGCCGATCTCGTGGCATCCCGCGCGCGCGCCACGGCCCCCGCGAACGCGACGAGCTATCCCCCCGGCCTCACGCCCGCCGACCTGGACGAGCTCTTCCCCCCCGGGATGCTCGCGCGCCTCTCGGCCGCGCTCCCCGACTTCGATGCCGAGCTCCCCGGCTTCGCCTCCGAGCACGGTCAACTGGTCGGCGTCGAGTCGCGCACCAGCTCGCCCGTGCGCATCGCGCGCGACCCGGAGTCCCTGGAGAGCCCGACTGTCGCCGGGCTCTACCCCTGTGGCGAGGGCGCGGGCTACGCGGGCGGGATCGTTTCGGCCGCGCTCGACGGCCGCCGGGTCGCCGCAGCCATGGCCCGGGGACTGGCCCTGGGCTGATCCCGCGGAAAATCCCAGCTAGACCTGCCAAGAACGGGGGCGGCTCCGGCCGATCCTCTGCGGGTCATGACGTCCCCCGCCGGAATGCCCGGCGCGCCTCCAGTCCCCAAGGAGGCGCGCGCTCCCCGCTGGCATTGGTTGTATCTCGCGCTGGCGGCGTTCGACGTCCTGACGGTGTGCACGAGCCTCGTGCTCAACCATCGCTTGGTGGAGATCCACACCGAGTCGTGGCGGATGAGCGCGCTCGTCTCGAACCTGCGCGAGAGCGCCAGCGCGGCCAACGCTCCGGGCAACGACGTATTCGACACGCAGGACGTACCGGGCGAGCGCGCGCGCTTCCAGGAAGCGCTGTTCGGCTTCGAGAACGCGCTGATCGCCATGAGCGCCCATGCGCCCGGGCGCGAGGTCGAGCTGGTCGCCATCCGTCAGGCGATGGCGCGGATGGCAGGCGAGGCCGAGCTGATCTTCCGCGCCTTCGAGCACGGCCAGCCCGAGCGTGCCGGCGAGCACATGGCCACCATGGACCGCAAGTACGGCGGTGTAGGCGCGGGCATCTCCGAGTTCGAGCGCGGGGTACGACAAGCCCAATTCGCCGAGGCCGCGTCGCTCGTGCGACTCGAGTCCGTGATCGGCGGCTCGGTCGTGCTGATGGTGCTGGCGGCCCTGTACTACGGCCACAAGCTCTACCGTGGCGTGCGCGCCGCGGAGGCCGAGCGCCGGCGCTACACGGCCGAGCTGCTGGAGGCGCGCGAGCAAGCCCTGGAGGCGGTGCGGCTCAAGTCGGAGTTCCTGGCCAACATGAGCCACGAGATCCGCACACCGATGAACGGCGTCATCGGCATGGTCGAGCTCCTGCTCGACACGCATCTCGCGCCCGAGCAGCGCGAGTTCGCCGAGACGGTGCGGCGCTCGGGCGAATCGCTGCTGACGGTGCTGAACGACATCCTCGACTTCTCCAAGATCGAGGCGGGCAAGCTGCAGTTCGAGGCGCTGGACTTCGACCTGCGCGCGACGGTCGAGGAGGCGGTCGAGCTCCTGGCCGACCAGGCCCACAAGAAGCGCCTCGAGCTCGGCGTGCTTGTCAAGGAGGGCGTGCCGCATGCACTGCACGGCGATGCCGGGCGTCTGCGCCAGGTGTTGATCAACCTGGTGGGCAACGCCATCAAGTTCACCGAGAGCGGCTCTGTCTTCGTGACCGTTTCTCCGGAACCCGCGTCGCTGCCTGGGTTCATGCCAGGCGCGCAGGCGGACGAGAGGATCGAGCTGCGCTTCGAGGTGCGCGACACCGGCATCGGCATCCCGGAGGCCGCGCGCGGGCGGCTGTTCCAGTCGTTCTCGCAGGCCGACGGCTCGACCACGCGCCGCTACGGCGGCACCGGCCTCGGCCTCGCGATCTCGAAGCAGCTCGCCGAGATGATGGGCGGCTCGATCGGCGTCGAGAGCGAGCCCGGCCGCGGCAGCACCTTCTGGTTCACGCTACGCCTGCCGCTCGCGCACAAGCCAGTGAACGTGGCCTGGCCGCAGCAGGAGTTCGTGGGCCTGCGCGTCCTGTGCGTGGACGACCATCCGACCAACCTGCAGATCCTGCGGCACCAGCTCGGCGCGCTCGGGCTCGAACTCGACAGCGCGCTCGACGCGCGCAGCGCCCTCGACCGTCTGCGCACGGCGGTTGCCGAGGGCCGCGCCTTCGACCTGGTCGTGATCGACCGCATGATGCCCGAGATGGACGGCATCGAGCTGGCGCGCGCCGTGCGCGCCGATCCCGAGCTCGCGGGCCTCCGGCTCCTGATGCTGACCTCCTTCGACCTCGGCGGCGCGCGCGAGGAGTGTGCGGTCGCGGGCATCGAGGTGTGCCTGACCAAGCCCGTGCGCCAGGCGGCCCTGTGCCGCGCCGTGACGCGCCTGCTCGGCGCCGTGGAAGCGCCAGCAGGGGTGCCAGCAGGGGTGAGCGACGACGTCCCGGCCGCGCTGCCCTCCGCGCGCCGGCGCGTGCTCCTGGCCGAGGACAACCCCGTCAACCAGACCGTCGCGCGCCGCATGCTCGAGCGTCTCGGCTGCATCGTGGACTGCGCCGCAGACGGAGAGCGCGCCCTGGCGGCTCTCTCCGAGCGGCATTACGACCTCGTCTTCATGGACTGCCAGATGCCCGAGATGGACGGCTACGAAGCCACGCGCCGGCTGCGCGAACGCGAGCGCGAGAAGGGCGGCCACACCGTGGTGCTCGCGCTGACCGCCAGCGCCATGGAGGGTGACCGCGAGCGCTGTCTGGCCGCGGGCATGGACGGCCACCTGACGAAGCCGCTCAAGCTGCACACCCTATCGGACGTGGTGGAACGCTGGTCGTCGCCGGAGCGCGGGCGCGAGACCCTCGAGCACGCCTGAAGTTCGCTATGGCTGGCCGCGTGAGGTGAGCCGCAGGCGGGTGCGGGCCGCGTCGTCGGCGCGGCCGGCCTCGTCGAGCAGCCGGATGAGTAGTTCGAGCGCGCCCGGCGGCCCGGGGGTCTCGGCGAGCGCGCTCTCGAGCTCGCGCAGCGCCTCCGCCGGCCGGCCAAGGTTGTAGAGACACACACCGAGATCGAGCTGGGCCGGGATGCGCTCGCCTCCGGGCAGCGCGAGTACCCTCTGAAAGGCGTCGGCGGCGGCATCGAAACGTCCGAGATCCTGGCGCGCGAGGCCGAGCGTGAACCAGGCCTTGTGGTTCTCGGGATTGACGCCCACGGCGCGCTCGAGCAACGCGCTCGCCGCTTCGCGCGAGCCCTTCTCCTCGAACAGCTTGCGGCCCGCCATGTAGTCGGCGTAGGCGGCACTCATGCGGTGCGGGCTGGGGCTCGAGAACGCGGCCAGCGGCTCGAGCTCGGCCTCGGCGGCGGGTGCGTCCGCGCCCGCATAACCCAGGCGCTCGATCTCGCGCTGCAGGCTCTCCTGGCCCGAATCGAGCGGTGTGCGCGCGAGACGCGGGAGCACGAGGAGCGCGGCGATGTGCGCGCCCAGCCGCGCGGCCTCGTCCGCTCTGGCGCCGAGCACGCTGTGCGTCTCGCCGGGATCGGCGGCGAGGTCGAAGAGCTCGGGCGCGCCCGAGTGCACGTACTTCGCGCGCCCGTCGGTCCAGCCCGCGAGCGGGCTCCAGCCAAAGGACTTCGTGCCGAAGTAGCTCTCGAAGTAGACGCCCGCGCTCGCTCCCTCCGCCAGCGGATCGCGGCCGTCGAGAGCGTGGCCGTCGAGCTCGTGGCCGCGCCCGCGCGGCAGCTCCCAGCCGAGCACGCGCGCCACCA
>JABFRZ010000124.1 GCA_013140785.1 Planctomycetota bacterium
CTCGAGACGTCCTCGATCAGCTTGTGGCGTCCGCGCACGAGCGCGTTGGCGTGGAAGCCGTCCTTGAGGCGGATCTCGGCCAGCTGCGGCGCGCCCTCGTGGGGCTCGCCGTGCAGCGCGAGCGCGAGACTCGCGCCTTCGCACTCTGGCCGTGTCCCGCCTTCGAGCCCGTGCAGCTCGAGCAGCGTCGGCAGGAGGTCCACGGTGCGCACGAACTCCTTGACGCGCCGCGGCGCGATCCCCGGCACGCGCAGGAAAAGCGGCACGCGCAGCTCCTCCTCGTAAAGGCCGTAGGAGTGGCGCCGGATGGGCGGATGCTCGAGGAACGACTCGCCGTGATCGGAGAAGAACAGCACGTTGGTGTTCGCGGCGAACCCCGCGCGTGCGAGCGCCTCCAGCACCGCGCCCACGTGCCCATCGGTAAAGCCGATCTCGCTCTGGTAGCGCTCGCGCTCGGAGCGCGCGGCGGCGCCCGAGTCCGCCGCTTCGTGGTCGAGGTACGGCAGGTGCGCGTCGAAGAAGTGCACGAACAGGAGCCAGGGCGCGGCGAAGTCGCGCGCGGCGCGTTGCTCGAGCCAGGCCACGGCCTTCGCGCTGACCTCAGGCGAGGTGATCTCCTTCCAGCCGGCGTCGCCACTCTTGTGG
Organism: Planctomycetota bacterium; assembly: GCA_013140785.1. Taxonomy (GTDB): domain Bacteria; phylum Planctomycetota; class UBA1135; order UBA1135; genus JABFRZ01. The sequence goes on from JABFRZ010000124.1 coordinate 646, forward strand.
CACAGCTCGTCGTCGAAGGCGTCGAAGCCCTGCTGCAGGCCGTATTCCTCGTCGAAGTAGATGTGGCTGGCGATGCCGTGCGTGTCGAAGCCGGCCGACTGGAAGCGCTCGGCCAGGGTGGTGAACTCGCCCGAGAGCCGGCTCTCGAAGGTCCACAGCTTGGTCGTGGACGGGTACAGCGAGGTGAACAGCGCGCCGACCGAGGGCAGCGTCCAGGAGGCGGCCACGTGCGCGCGCTCGAAGACCACGCTCTCCGCGGCGAGCCGGTCGAGCGCGGGCGTGCGCGCGGCCCCTGCAACATGGACAGCGCCGTAGGCCCCGAGCTCGTCGGCGCGCAGCGTGTCCACGCACACGATCAAGAGGTTGCGCGGCGGAACGGAGCGGTGCTCGGAGCATGCGCCCAGGATCAGCACGACCACGATCGCCGAGATTCGAGCCATCGAGCGTTCAACCTTAGAGTCCCCTAGCAGGTCGCGCGACAGCGCCGTAAGGTCTAGCAGTCCGTTGAAAAAGGTCCCTGCTACGGCTTCGCGCGCTTCGACGGTGCGTCGGCACGCTCGACGTTTCGTGTCAAGCCAGGCCATGCTCAGCGGCCATGAAGGCCGCTTCCGCTGTCTCTCCGTCGCGTTCCTAGCCCCGCCGAAGCGCGCTTTGCCTCGCGACGGGACTTTTTCAACGGCCTGCTAGGCGGCTACGACGCGCGTGAATCCTCGTTGGAAGAAGACCCTGCCCGGCGCCCTGGCGCTGGTGCTGTTCGTCGCGCTGCTGGCGCGTACCGTGCGGCAGCTCGAGCGCGCGCCCGCGCTGAACGCCGACATGCTCCCGGCCATGGCCCTGGCGCTCGAGTGGGAAGAAGAGGACCCGCTCGAGCTCCACCGGCGCACGTACGAACTCGCGCGCGCGGAGCTCCCGCCCGAGCGTTTCGCGCAGTTGACGGGCTCCGGCGTGCTGCGCGCGCGCGCCGAGGACCCCGCCGCCTTCCACGAGCACCTGCCCTTCTTCCGCGGGCGCGTCCTGTACTCGCTCGCGACCTGGGCACTCCACCGGCTCGGCGCGCCGCTCACGGCCGCGACCTACTGGATCCCGCTCGCGTGCTACGCCTTGAGCGCGGGGCTCTTCCTCTTGTGGGCCTCGCGCCATCTGCCGCTCGCGTTCGCGGCGCTCTTTGCTCTCGGGCTCGCCGCGACCCCGGCACTCCTCGTCCAAGCACGGCTCTCGACCGCCGACGGACTGGGCGCGCTGCTCGTGTGCCTCGGCGCGTGGGCGTGGCTCGAGCGGCGCTCGTTCGCGCTGGCAGCGAGCTGCCTGACGCTCGCCATCGCCGCGCGCCCGGATGCGCTGATCCTGGTGGCCTGCATCGCCGCCGCGCTGTTCGCGCTCGTGCCGCGCACGCAGCGGCCTGGCCTCGGTGTGCTCGGCGCGTGGCTGGCCGTGTCGCTGGCGCTCGTGCTCGGATTGCAACGCTTCTCGGGCGAGTACGGCTGGTGGCCGCTGATCCAGATCTCGTTCGTCGAGAAGGCCGTGCATCCATCGACCCTCGCGAGCGAGGCGGACTGGGGCGAGTACGGCGCGATCCTCGCGCGCCAGCTCGCCGCGCTCCCGGGCGCGGGCTACACGATTACGCCCGCGGGCGAGGTCACGGGCAGCAGCCTGGCGTTCCTCTACGCGGCGCTTGCGGCGCTCGGGCTCGCGTTCGGGCGCACCCAGCGCCACAGCGCCGCCTTCCTGGCGGCGCTGCTCGCGGCCTACTCGCTGCGCTTCCTCCTGTTCCCGCAGCTGTGGGACCGCTTCTACGCGCCCTTCTACGCGCTGGTGCCGTTGTGCCTGTTGGCCATGGTCGCGGGCGAGCTGCGCCTGCGCTCGGTGCTCCCTACACTGCCCGCCACCCCGCAGCCGAAACGCATCCCGTGAAGCCCGAGAAGTTGTCGCTGGAGCTCGCCCGAGTGACGAACGCCCAGAGCCAGGCGAGCGAGCCCGAAATCTCGCTCGTCGTCCCCTGCTACAACGAAGCCGAGTCGATTCCTTCGACACTGCCCGCCCTGTGTGCGGCCTTCGCGCGCGCCGGACATCGGCTCGAGGTCGTGGCCGTGGACAACGGCTCGAGCGACGGCACGGGCGAGTGCTTGAAGGCGCTCGCGGCCCGCGGCCTGCCGCTCTGCGTCGTGCGCGTCGAGGTGAACCGGGGCTACGGCTTCGGGATCCTGTCCGGCTTGGCGCACGCGCGCGCGCCGTGGGTAGGCTTCGCGCACGCCGACGGGCAGGTGGATCCGGACGATGCGGCGCGCCTGTTCGGCGAGCTCGCGAGCTGCGGGCCGATGACGCTCGGCAAGGTGTGCCGGCGCTTCCGCATGGATGGCTCCTGGCGCAAGTTCGTCACCGCCTGCTGCAACTTGCTCATGCGTTGCCTGTGGCCGGGGCTCGGCTCGCTCGACGCCAACGGCACGCCCAAGATCCTGCACCGGGACACGCTGGCGCGCATGCAGCTCCAGTCGCAGCGCTGGTTCCTCGACGCCGAGATCTTGATCAAGGCGCGCCACATGGGCGTGCGCGTGCTGGAGCTCAACGCCTTCGCGCGTCCGCGCCACCGCGGCGTCTCGAAGGTGCGCGCCTCGACCTCCTGGGAGTTCTTCCGCGACTTCATGCGCTACCGCTTCAGCGGGCACCTCGGAGCGTGGAAGCACTCGCTGCGCGAGCGTGGCGCGGAGAAGCCCGCGCTCTCGCGCGGCCCGACGCCCTGAACCTGCGCGCTGGCCTGGGCCGGTACGCGCAACGGCCTCAGCGACGCACGAGCACGAGCACGTCGGAGGCGAGCGTCACTTCGAGCTCTTCGAGCTCATAGAGGGCCTCGACCGCCGCCGCGGCGCTCCGTCGCGCGCCGCGGTAGGTGCCGAGGAGCAGATCCCGGAGCTGCTCCGGTCCAAAGCGGCGCTGCTCCCGCGCAGAACCGCGCGCGTGCAGCTCGAAGAGCGCCTCGTGCTCGGCCAGGAAGGCGCCGACGCGCTCGCGCTCGAGGCCCTGTCCCTGCACCCGGGCGCGCAGCTCCAAGAGGTCGTCGGGCGCCGGCAGCGCGGCCACCAGG